>NZ_JBSGCD010000009.1:0-285247 GCF_053601675.1 Micromonospora sp. NPDC004704
TGTGAGCTGACCGGTTGTTCGCTTAGGGCCGATCAGTGCAGCCACCATAACCTGTTTAGTCAGCCGGAGGCTAGCCGAAAGTACGATGTATATAGTTCTCATATTGTACTCAAGGGTGAAAATCAGACTCGATTTCGGACTCCGACTACGCTCCGGAGCGTGGGATGTGAGCCGACACACGCTCCGGAGCAGGTTGCCGCGCTGGTCCTCGCCGCCGGAGGTGGCCGGCGTTTCGGGCGTCCCAAGGCCCTGATCGAGGTTGACGGCCGGCTGCTGGTCGAGCGCGCGGTGGCGACCGCCCGCGCCGGTGGCTGTGCGCCGGTGGTGACCGTGCTCGGTGCCGAGGCCGACACCGTGCGGGCCGAGGCCGACCTTGACGGCGCCGTACCGGTCGACAACCCCGACTGGGCAACCGGGCTGGGGTCGTCGCTGCGCGTCGGCCTCGCCGCCCTGGGCGACAGTGCGGCGGTGGCCGCCCTCGTACTCCTGGTCGACATGCCCGGCATCACCCCGGCAGCGGTCCGCCGGCTGGTCGCGCTGGCCGGTGCGGACACCCTCGCCATCGCCGGGTACGGCAACCGTCGCGGCCACCCCGTCCTGCTCGGCCGGGAACACTGGGCCGGGGTGTCCGCCCTCGCGATCGGGGACGCGGGTGCGCGCGGCTACCTGCGCGAGCACGAGTCGAGCCTGCTGGTGGTGCCCTGCGCAGACGTCGCCGACAACACCGATGTCGACACCCCGGCCGACCTCGACCGGGTGGTGCGCGGGTCGATCGTGGCGGTGGTCGATGGCTGAGCGGCCACACTGGTTCCATGCGTGAGGTACTGGACGATCTGATGCGCTGGTGGCACGCGGACGCGCCGGTCGGGATGGCCACCGTCGTCGCCACCTGGCGCAGCGCGCCCCGGCAGCCCGGCGCCACCATGCTGGTCGGACCGGACGGCAGCGCGGTCGGCAGCGTCTCCGGTGGCTGCGTCGAGGCAGCCGTCTACGACCTCTGCCGGGAGGTGGTGGCCGCCGGGGTGCCGCAGTCGCAGCGCTACGGCGTACACGACGACGATGCGTACGCGGTGGGACTCACCTGTGGTGGCAGCATCGAGGTGTTTGTCGAACGGGTGGACCGGGGCACCTTCCCCGACCTCGCCGACGTGGCCGCGTCGATCGCCGAACGGACCCCGGTGGCCGTACTCACCTGCGTGGCGGGGCCGGCCGAGCGGCTCGGCCGGCGGATGGTGCTCTGGCCCGACCGTCGGCGCGGGTCACTCGGCTCGGGTCGGCTCGACGACGCGGCGACCGATGACGGGCGCGGGCTGCTCGCCGCCGGACGCACGGGACTGCTGCACTACGGCACCGACGGGCAACGTCGGGGGACCGGGCTGACCCTGCTGCTCAACGCGTACGCCCCACCGGCCCGGATGATCGTCTTCGGTGCGATCGACTTCGCCGCGGCGGTCGCCCGGGTGGGCACCTTCCTCGGCTACCGGGTGACGGTCTGCGACGCCCGCCCGGTCTTCGCCACCGCCCGCCGGTTCCCGGACGCCGACGAGGTGGTGGTCGACTGGCCGCACCGCTACCTGGCCGAGCAGGCACGGGCTGGGCAGCTCGACGAGCGGACCGTGGTCTGCGTGTTGACCCACGACCCGAAGTTCGACGTACCGGTGCTCCGGGTCGCGCTCGACCTGCCGCTGGCGTACGTCGGGGCGATGGGTTCCCGGCGTACCCACCACGACCGGCTGGCCCGGCTGCGCGAGGCGGGGGTGCCGGAGCCGGCACTGGCCCGGCTCGCCTCCCCGATCGGGCTGGACCTCGGCGCCCGTACGCCGGAGGAGACCGCGGTCAGCATCGCCGCCGAGATCGTGGCCAACCGGTGGGGCGGCGACGGATCCCGCCTGTCCCACACCGAGGGCCGGATCCACGCCCGCAACCACCAGCCCCGCCCGCACCGTACGTTCGGACAGGCGCGGGCCGGGTCAGCGGGGGAGGCGGAGGGCGAGGAAGAAGTCGACCCGGTCCTCGAACCGGGACAGGTCCCGGCCGGTGAGCTGTTCGATCCTGCCGATCCGGTAGCGCAACGTGTTGACGTGCAGGTGCAGCAGGGTCGCGCAACGGGTCCATGACCCACCGGCGGCGAGGAACGAGTCGAGCGTCCGGAGCAGGTTCGCGTTGTGCGTCCGGTCGTACGCGAGCAGCGGGGCGAGCAGCCGACGCTGGAACGCCCGCCGGGTGTCGGCCGGTACACCGGCGAGCAGGAGCAGGTGCGAGGCGAGTTCGTCGGCGCTGACCAGGCTCACCTGCTCGTCGCGGGCGACCGCCGTACGCAACGCGTGCCGGGCCTCCTCGACCGCCCCGCCCAGCGCTCCCGGTCCGGCCGCCAACCCGCTCACCCCGACCGCCAACCGACCGTTGCCGAGCCCCGGCCCGTACGCGGCGACCCCGGCCCGGATCGTCTCCAGCGCCGCCGGTGCCTGCTCCGGCGACACGGCCAGCACGGCGAGCACGGTGTCGGGTGAGCCCGCGTCGGTCACCGCGACCCGGTCCGCGGCCGGCCCGACGAGTTCGGCGCAGACGGTGACGGCCAGCTCCGGCGGCGTACGCAGGCCGGTCAGGCTGGCGTTCAGCACCAGGAACGTCGACTCCGGCGGCAGCCCGCAGGAGAGCAGCCGGCCGCGCAGGTCGACCTGTTCGCCGCCGGTCAGCGCGGCACCGAGCTGGTCCGACAGGCGCCGCTCGATCCGCAGCGCCTCGTCGACCTGGGCCCGTTCCAGCGCGACCAGGCTGGTCAGCTCGGCCGCCGCGTCGGCCAGCCCGCTCGCCTCGGCCGCGTCCGCCTGATCACCGGCCGTCGGGGTGTGCCCGCCGGGCGACCTGCTGTGCCCGGCGGTCGCCAGCGGGGGGCGCGGGGCGACCGCGCAGGCGAGCAGCCAGGAGGCGAGCCGGTGTTCGGGACGGCCGGGGACACCGAACACCGCGACCCGGCGGCCGTCCACGGTGACCTGTGCCGGCAGCCGGCCGGCGGCGAGGAAGGCACGCGCCACCGCGGCCCGGTCCGTCGGGGCCAGACCGGTGGTGCCGGCGATCGGGCGACCGGTCGGCGTCAACACCCAGCAGTCCACGCCGAGTTCGGCGGCGGCCGGCGGCAGCAGGTCGACCAGGCGGGCGCCGGCCGCCATCGCCGCGACCAGACCCCGGTGCCGGCCCAGGACGGTGGCCAGACCACTGGCCCGCTGCGCCCACAGGGAGGGGTTCACCTCGTCGACGATGTCCCGGAAGGACACCTCGATCGGCACCTCGAACAGCGGCATCCGGTGCCGGCGGCAGGCGTCGACCAGGTCGTCGGGGACCGTACCGAAAACCGCGTCACCGGCGCCGATCGCGGTCACCGACGCCTCCGCGCAGGCGGCGACGAACGCCTCCGAGTCACCGGCGTCGCGCCACCAGACCAGCCCGGTCAGCACGATCTCGCCGCCGGACAGGTAACGCCGGGGGTCGGGCAGGTCGGTCACGTAGACCCGGCTCACCGGTCGTTCCAGCTCGTCGGCGCCGGTCAGCAGGGTTAGTCGCAACCGTGGCCGGTGCAGCGCCTCGCGTAGCAGCATGAGCGGTTCCTTCCGGTCGGGCCACGGGGAGTTGACTCGGGTTTGGAGGAAGCTACGGAAACCCTACGGGTCCACTGTTGCGAATTGGGTGTTGCTGCCGGTTCATCTGTCGCTGACGGACTGTTGTACTTCTCGCAACCGCTGGGGAGGTGGAAGGCATCGACGCATCCGGCCACACCCTCGAGAGCTTCAACACCGGACCGGCCGACGAGGTCGAGCGCGACCTGCTCGCCTGCTGTGCCGTACCGGCGTGGGCGGGGGCTGTGGTCGCCGGGCGGCCGTACCCGGATCCGGGGGTGCTCGTCGCGACCGCCGACGCCGCGCTGGCGGCCCTGACCTGGGCGGAGGTCGCGCAGGCCCTCGCCGCGCACCCGCGCATCGGCGAGCGCCCCACCGGCACAGACCGGGAGTCGGCCTGGTCGCGCCGGGAACAGGCCGGCGTCACCGACGCCGACACCGACGTCCGGGCCGCGCTGGCGCAGGCCAACCGGGAGTACGAGCACCGCTTCGGTCACCTCTTCCTGATCTTCGCCAGCGGCCGGACACAGGACGAGATGCTCGCCGCCGCTCGGCAGCGGTTGGGCCACGACGACGAAACCGAGCGCCGGGTGGTCCACGGGGAACTGCGCCGGATCGCCCGGCTGCGCCTGGAACGGCTGCTCGGCACCGAGGCCGCCACCACGACCGAAGCGTCGGGACCGGCGTCATGACCGAGACCTACGCCCGGATCTCCACCCACGTCCTCGACACCGGACGCGGAGCACCCGCCGCCGGGGTGCACGTCCGGTTCGAACGGCACGACTCCGGTGGTTGGACCCTGGTGGCGCAGGGGCGTACCGACGCCGACGGGCGACTGCGGGACTGGGTGCCGCTGCACGCCTGCCAGGCCGGCGGGTACCGGCTGGTGTTCTACGTCGAGACGTACTTCGACGGGGACACGTTCTTTCCGGAGATCACCGTCGCCTTCCAGCTCCGCGACCCGGACCAGGCGTACCACGTGCCGCTGCTGCTCGGCCGGTACGGCTACACCACCTACCGAGGGAGCTGAGCGATGTCGATCGTGCTCGGAGCCAACCAGTACGGCAAGGCCGAGGTGCGCCTGGTCCGGGTGGTCCGGACCGGTGGGCGGCACGACCTGCGCGACCTCAACGTGAGCGTGACGCTCGCCGGTGACCTGGCCGCCACCCACCTGACCGGCGACAACACCGTGGTCCTGCCGACCGACTCGCAGAAGAACACGGTGTACGCCTTCGCCCGCGCCCACGGGGTCGACGCGATCGAGGAGTTCGGGGTGCGGCTGGCCCGGCACTTCGTCACCTCCCAGCCGGCGATCGACACCGCCACCGTCCACATCGAGGAGTACGGCTGGCACCGGCTCGGCCCGCACTCGTTCCAGCGGGCCGGCGGTGAGGTCCGTACCGCCACCGTGACCTGCACCGACGAGCACACCGAGGTCGAAGCAGGGCTGACCGGGCTGGTCCTGCTCAACTCCACCGATTCGGAGTTCCACGGTTACGTCAAGGACCCGTACACGACGTTGCCGGAGACGAACGACCGGATCCTCGCCACCGCCGTCGACGCGCGGTGGCGCTACCGGGGCGACGACCTCGACTGGGAAGGCGCGTACGCGGGTGCCCGTGCGGCGCTGGTCGACGCGTTCGTCGGGACCTACAGCCTCTCCCTGCAACAGACCCTGTACGCGATGGGCCACCGGGTGCTGACCGACCGGCCCGAGATCACCGAGGTACGGCTGTCGCTGCCGAACAAACACCACCTCCTGGTGGACCTCAGCCCGTTCGGGTTGGACAACCCGAACGAGGTGTTCGTCGCGACCGACCGCCCGTACGGGCTGATCGAGGGCACCGTCCGCCGGGCCGACGACGGGACCGTCGACCCGGCGGACGGCGGGCGGCGGTGATGGAGTTCCTGGCCCCGGCGAGCTTCACGGACGCGCTGGCGGCGAAGGCGGCGTACCCGGAGGCGGTGCCGATCTGTGGCGGCACCGACGTGATGGTGGAGCTGAACTTCGACCGGCGTCGACCGGGGGTGCTGCTCGACCTGAGTCGGGTCGGCGCCCTGACCGAGTGGTCCTCCGACGGTGAACTGCTCCGGGTCGGTGCCGGGGTCACGTACCGGCGGATCATCGACGAACTCGGCCGGGCCCTGCCGGGGCTGGCGCTGGCCGCGCGTACGGTCGGCTCGCCGCAGATCCGCAACCGGGGAACGGTCGGCGGCAACCTCGGGTCCGCGTCGCCGGCCGGGGACGCGCACCCGCCGCTGCTCGCCGCCGGTGCCCTGGTCGAGCTGGCCTCGGTCCGCGGCACCCGCCGGGTCCCGGTGGCCGAGTTCTTCACCGGACCCAAACGCACCGTACGGGCACCCGACGAGCTGATCGCGGCGTTCCTGGTGCCCCCGGCACGCGGACCGCAGCAGTTCGCGAAGGTCGGCACCCGCAACGCGATGGTGATCGCGGTCTGCTCGTTCGGGCTGGCCCTGGACCCGGTGAAGCGTCGGGTCGGCACCGGGATCGGTTCGGCCGGGCCGACCCCGTTGCGGGCCGGGGAGGCCGAGGACCTGCTCGCCGCCGACCTGCCCTGGGACGACGTCGGGGCGTTGCCGGATTCGCTCGCCCGACGGTTCGGTGACCTGGTCGCGGCGGCGGCCAGCCCGATCGACGACGTACGCGGCACCGCCGCCTACCGCCGGCACGCGCTCGCCGTACTGGCCCGCCGGACCCTGCACTGGGCCTGGCGCGACCTTCGGGAGGGGGGACGGGGATGAGGGTCAACTGTGTGGTGAACGGGGAGGTGCGTACCGCCGACGACGTCTGGCCGGGGGAGAGCCTGCTCTACCTGCTCCGTGAACGACTCGGCCTGCCCGGCGCCAAGAACGCCTGTGAGCAGGGAGAATGTGGTTCGTGCACGGTCTACCTGGACGGTACGCCGGTCTGCGCCTGCCTGGTGGCGGCCGGACAGGCGCAGGACCGCGAGGTGCGTACGGTCGAGGGGCTGGTGGGCCCGGACGGCACCCTGGACCGGGTGCAGCGGGCGTTCGTCACGGCCGGGGCGGTGCAGTGCGGGTTCTGCACGCCGGGGCTGATGGTGGCGGTGCACGACCTGCTGGCCCGCGACCCGTCCCCGGCCGACCAGGACATCCGGGAGGCGTTGGCCGGGAACCTGTGCCGGTGCACCGGTTACGAGCACATCATGGCGGCCGTACGGCTGGCCGCCGCCACCCCGGCGTCCTCGGACGGTCACGATGATCATCATTGAGAACTGTGCGGTGGCGACCGTCGACGCCGACGGCACTGAGTACCTCGACGGCCACGTGGTGGTCGACGAAGGTCGGATCGTCGCCGTCGGCCCCGGTCACGCCGGCCGCTACCACCGCTCCCTACGCCGGGTCGACGGCACCGGCTGCCTGGTCACCCCCGGCCTGGTCAACACCCACCACCACCTCTACCAGTGGGCGACCCGGGGGATGGCCCAGCAGGAGAACCTCTTCGGGTGGCTCGGCGAGCTCTACCCGGTCTGGGCAGGGCTGGACGCCGAGGTGGTCGCCGCCACCACCTCCGCCGGCCTCGGCTGGCTCGCCCTGTCCGGCTGCACCACCAGCACCGACCACCACTACGTCTACCCGCGCGACGGCGGCGACCTGATGGCCGCGCAGGTCGAGGCGGCGACCGAGATCGGGCTGCGGTTCCACCCCGCCCGAGGATCGATGGACCTGGGTCGATCCAACGGCGGTCTGCCCCCGGACCACATCGTGGAGGACACCGACACCGCGCTCGCCGCCACCGAGGAGGCGATCGACCGGTTCCACGACCCGGCCGAGGACGCCATGGTCCGGGTCGCCGTCGCGCCCTGCTCGCCGTTCTCGGTCACCCCGAAGCTGATGACCGAGGCCGCCGCGCTGGCCCGCCGCCGGGGCGTACGGCTGCACACCCACCTCGCCGAGACGATCGAGGAGGAGGGCTACTGCCGGGAGACGCACGGCTGCACCCCGGTCGAGTACGCCGAACGCCTCGGCTGGCTCGGCCCGGACGTCTGGCTGGCGCACGGGGTCCACCTCGACGACCACGCCGTCGGCCGGCTCGCCGCCACCGGCACCTCGGTCGCCCACTGTCCCAGTTCCAACGCTCGCCTCGGTGCCGGCATCGCCCGGACCCGGGACCTGCTCGACGCCGGTGTCCCGGTCGGGCTCGGTGTCGACGGACCGGCGTCGCAGGAGGCGAACCAGCTCGGCGCCGAACTCCGCCAGGCGCTCTACGCCGCCCGGCTGCGCGGCGGCCCGACCGCGCTCACCGCCCGGCAGGCCCTCGCGCTCGGCACCACCGGCGGCGCTCGCTGCCTGGGCCGAGAGGACCAGATCGGCTCGATCGAGCCCGGCAAGCTCGCCGACCTGACCGTGTGGCGGATCGACGGGCTCGGCCACATCGGCATCGACGACCCCGTCGCCGCGCTGGTGTTCGGCCCGCCCGCCCCGGTCGAACTGCTGCTCGTCGGAGGTCGACCGGTGGTCGAGCGCGGCGAGCTGCGTACGGCCGACGAGCGGGACCTGGTGCGGCGGATCCGCCGGGCGCACCGGACCCTGAACCGGAGGTCCCGCGGATGAGCACACCGGTCAGCACCACCGCCCCCGCCACCACCGTGGAGGGGGGTGTCGGGCAGAGCGCGCGGCGGCCGGACGGGCGGCTGAAGGTCACCGGTGAGTTCGCCTTCTCCTCCGACCTCTGGGCCGACGACATGCTCTGGGGGGCGACCCTGCGCAGCCCGTACCCCCTGGCCCGGCTGCTCCGCATCGACCTGACCGCGGCGCTCGCCCTGCCGGGGGTGTACGCGGTCCTCACCGCCGACGACGTACCCGGCACGAAGTGTTACGGCCTGGACGTCGCCGACCAGCCGGTGCTGGCCTGGCCGGAGGTCCACTACCAGGGTGAGGCGATCGCGATCGTCGCCGCCGACCACCCGGAGACCGCCCGCCGGGCGGTGGCCCGGATCGAGGTCGACTACGAGGTCCTCTCCCCGGTCACCGACGCCGAGGCGGCACTGGCCGGCGGACACCTGGTCCGGCACGTCCCGGTCCGGTACGGCGACCCCGACGCGACCGCCGAGGTGGTGGTCACCGGGGAGTACCGGGTAGGCATGCAGGACCAGGCGTTCCTCGGACCGGAGTCCGGGCTCGCCGTGCCGGCCGAGGACGGGGGCGTCGACCTGTTCATCGCCACCCAGTGGCTGCACGTCGACCAGGCGCAGGTGGCCGCCTGCCTCGGCCTGCCGCCGGAACTGGTCCGGCTCACCCTGGCCGGGGTCGGGGGCGCGTTCGGTGCCCGGGAGGACCTCTCCATGCAGGTCCACGCCAGCCTGCTGGCACTGCACACCCGGCGACCGGTGAAGATGGTCTACTCCCGCGAGGAGTCGTTCTTCGGGCACGTCCACCGGCACCCGGCCACCCTGCGCTACGAACACGGCGCCACCCGCGACGGCAGACTCGTCTACGTCAGGGCCCGGATCCTGCTCGACGGCGGTGCCTACACCTCCAGCACCCCGGCGGTGGTGGCCAACGCCGCCACCCTCGGCATCGGCCCCTACCAGGTGCCGAACGTGACCATGGACGCCTACGGGGTGCGGACCAACAACCCGCCGTGCGGTGCGATGCGCGGTTTCGGCGCGGTCCAGGCCTGCTTCGCGTACGAGTCGCAGATGGACAAACTCGCCGACGCGCTCGGACTGGACCCCGTCGACCTGCGCACTCGTAATGCGTCGGTCGAGGGTGCGGTGATGCCGACCGGGCAGGTGGTCGACGGGCCGGCGCCGGTGGCCGAGTTGCTGGCCCTGGTCCGGAACCGACCGGCGGCCCCACCGGCAGCCGACGACCCACGGGAACGACCCGGCGGGGTGGCCAACACCACCCGAGGCGAGGGGGTCGTGCGCGGGGTCGGCTACGCCATCGGGATCAAGAACGTCTGCTTCTCCGAGGGGTTCGACGACTACTCCACCGCCCGGGTACGGCTGGAACTGATCAACGGTGAGCCGGCGGTGCTCGTACACACCGCCGCCGCCGAGGTCGGCCAGGGCCTGGTCACCGTGCAGGCACAGATCGCCCGTACCGAACTCGGCGTCGCCCGGGTCACCGTGGCGACCGCCGACACCGGGGTGGGCAGCGCCGGGTCGTCGTCGGCGTCCCGGCAGACGTACATGACCGGGGGCGCGGTCCGCGCGGCCTGCCAGGCGGTACGGACCAAGCTGCTGGCCCGCCTCGCCACCGCCGACCCGGCAGCGCGGCTGGTCGCCGGGCGGGTGGTCGACGGGACCGGTGAGACCGTCGCCGACCTGGTCGAACTGCTCGGCGACGAGCCGTTGGAGGAGACCGTCCAGTGGCGGCACCGGCCGACGGAGTCGCTGCACCCGCTCACCGGCCAGGGCAACGCCCACGTCCAGTACGCCTTCGCCGCCCACCGGGCGACAGTGGACGTGGACACCGAACTCGGCCTGGTCCGGGTGGTCGAGATCGCCACCGCACAGGACGTCGGCAGGGCGGTCAACCCGCAGGCGGTGCTGGGGCAGATCCACGGCGGCACCATCCAGGGGCTCGGGCTGGCGGTGATGGAGGAGATCCGGGTCGTCGACGGGCTGATCCGCAACCCGTCCTTCACCGACTACCTGATCCCGACCATCCTCGACTCACCGCCGATGCTGGTGGACGTGCTGGAGATGGCCGACCCACACGCCCCGTACGGGCTCCGCGGGGTGGGGGAGCCGCCGACCATCTCGTCCACCCCGGCCGTGGTAGCCGCGATCCGTGCCGCCACCGGCCGAGCCCTCACCACCGTCCCCGTACGCCCCGAGCACCTCGTCGACTAGGTTCCGTCCCAAGCTCGAATCGTCGCGGCGTTGACGCCGTCAGTCAGTTGCGGTCGGGGACGTTCGCGCGGGCGACGGCGTACCGGTCGCGGATCGTCGGCACGAGGTCTGCCTCGTACACCTCTACCTGCCCGACCGTCCACGATGGTGGCTGCTGCCCGCCCGACAGCACCCAGGCCGCCTGGCGGGCGGCGCCGTCCGCGACGTACTCACCCAGCGGTGGAACGAGCACGGGGCAGCCGAAGACCGTGGGCGCGATCCGGCGTACCGCCTCCGAGCGGGCGCCGCCGCCGACCAGGATGACCCGGTTGACCCTCGTACCCTGCGCGATCATCGCATCCAGCCCGTCGGCGAGTGCGCACAGAATGCCCTCGACCGCCGCGCGTGCCAGGTGCGCGGGGGTGGAGGTCCGCAGGGTCAGGCCGTGCACGGCCCCGGTGGCGCGCGGGCGGTTCGGCGTGCGCTCACCCTCCAGGTAGGGCACGAGGACCAGCCCATCGGCGCCCGGCGGGGCCGACAGTGCCAGCGCGGACAACTCCGCGTGGTCCACCCGCAGCATGGTCGCTGCCGCGTCCAGTACCCGGGCGGCGTTGAGCGTGCACACCACCGGCAGAAAACGGCCGGTCATGTCGGCGTATCCGGCCACGATCCCGCCCGCGTCGGCGGTCGGCACATCGGAAACGGCGGACACTATGCCGGAGGTCCCGATCGACACGATCACGTCGCCCGGCTCGGCGCCGACACCCAGCGCCGCCGCGGCGCAGTCGCCCGCGCCGGGGCCGAGCGGCGCGCCGGTACGCAGATACCCGGCCCGACCGGTCGGCCCGAGCACCTGCGGCAGCAGCAGGTCATCCCGACCGAATGCCAACCGGATCAGGTCCGGACGGTACTGACCGGTCGCGGCCGACCAGTACCCGGTCCCGCTGGCGTCGCTGCGGTCGGTGCGCAGCGCATCCAACCCGGGCGCGCCGGCCAGTTGCCAGGTCAGCCAGTCGTGCGGCAGGCAAACCGCGGTCGTACGGGCGGCGTTGTCCGGCTCGGCCGAGGCCAGCCAGCGCAGCTTGGTGACGGTGAAGCTGGCCACCGGTACCAGGCCGACCGCCTCCGCCCAGGCTCGTTGCCCGGTCTCGCCGCCGCCGAGATCCGAGATCAGATCGGCGGCGGCGCCGGCCGAGCGGGTGTCGTTCCACAGCAGGGCGTCCCGAACCACGGCGCCGTCGGCGTCCAGGCACACCATGCCCTGCTGCTGTCCGGCGATCGAGGCTGCCGCCACGTCGTCCAGCCCACCGGCCCGCGCGACCGCGTCGGACAGTGCGGCCTCCCACGCGGCCGGCGGCACGGCGGTGCCGGGCGGGTGCGGTGCGCGGCCCTCGCGCACCAGTTTCCCGGTCTCGGCGTCGCGGATGACGACCTTGCACGACTGGGTCGACGAGTCGACCCCGGCGACGAGTGGCACCGGTCCTCCAGGGGCTTGTCGGCGATGTGTTCATCGCGGGCGGTCGAGTCGGAGCCGAACGGGATCAGGTTGCCGTCGTGGAGGGCCGTGGGCCTCCGTACCACCGATGGAGCCGGGCAATGGGCGGATTTGTTTAATGGCTGAATTATTTGACCGTGCTGTGGCCCTGTCAAGACCGTGGTCCCGCCAACGGGCACCGGAGCCGTCTCTGCCATCGGTCGGCTCGGCGCGGTTAGGGTGGGGCGAATCTGCCCGGCGAACTTTTCTCTAGGATTCCGGTCGAGGATGTCGAGACGGCGGCGCCTGCTTCTACCTGACTGTGAGAGCGCCGCAGACGGGCGCGCAGCCTTGAGGAGCAAGACGTGAAGTACATGTTGCTGATGCAGTTCAGCTTGGCGAACGCCGACTTCCCCTCGATCGACACCTGGACCCCCGAGGAGATCCAGGCCCACATCGGGTTCATGCGCGACTCGAACGGCAAGCTGACCGCCGCCGGGGAACTGGTCGACGCGCAGGGCCTGGCCGGGGCGGACCAGGCGAAGATCGTACGGGGTGGGAACGGCGGGGCGGCGGTGGTGACCGAGGGGCCGTTCGCCGAGACGAAGGAGTTCCTGGCCGGCTACTGGATTGTCGACACCGACACCCCCGCGCGGGCGGTCGAGATCGCCGCGGAACTGTCGGCCGCACCCGGCCCCGGCGGTCGCCCGCTCAACATGCCGATCGAGGTACGCCCGGTCATGTCCGCGCCGCCGCAGGAGATCTGAGCGCTGAACGGGAACCCACACGTCGAGGACCTGCTGCGCGAGCTTGCGCCGCAGGTCGTCGGCGTGCTCACCCGCCGGTTCGGTGACTTCACCACCGCCGAGGACGCGGTGCAGGAGGCGCTGTTGGCCGCCGCGACCCATTGGCCGCAGGAGGGGGTGCCGGACAACCCTCGGGGCTGGCTGATCCAGGTCGGGTACCGCAGGATGATCGAGGTCGTACGCAGCGAACAGGCCCGGCGCAACCGGGAGGATCTCGCGGCCCGGCGTGAGCCGTACGACCTGCTCGCCGCACCGGCGGCCGACCTTGAGGCGACCGCGGACCGGGACGACACGCTGGTCCTGCTCCTGATGTGCTGCCACCCGGCGCTGTCCCCGGCGTCGGCGATCTCGCTGACCCTGCGGGCGGTCGGCGGCCTGTCCACGGCGGAGATCGCCCGCGCGTTCATGGTGCCCGAGGCGACCATGGCGCAGCGGATCAGCCGGGCCAAGCAGCGGATCAAGGCCTCCGGTGTGCCGTTCTCGATGCCGGACCGCGAGGACCGGGCCCGTCGGCTGGACGCGGTGCTGCACGTGCTCTACCTGATCTTCAACGAGGGCCACACCAGCAGCGCCGGCCCGGACCTGCGCCGGGTCGAGCTGTCCAGCGAGGCGATCCGGCTGGCCCGAGCCGTGCACGCCCTGCTGCCGACGAACAGCGAGGTCGCCGGACTGCTGGCGTTGATGCTGCTCACCGAGGCCCGCAGCCCGGCCCGCACCGGACCCGGCGGTGCGTTGATCTCCCTGGCCGACCAGGACCGCGGTCGGTGGGACGCCGCCGCCATCGCCGAGGGCGTCGCGCTGATCACCGCCGCGCTGCCCCGTGGCCCGGTCGGTCCGTACCAGCTCCAGGCGGCCATCGCCGCGCTGCACGACGAGGCGCCGAGCGCGGAGAAGACCGACTGGCCGCAGATCCTCGCCCTGTACCGGGTGCTGGAACGGCACTCCGCCAATCCGGTGGTGTCGCTGAACCGGGCCGTGGCGACCGCGATGGTGCACGGTCCGGCCGTCGGCCTCGACGCCCTCGCCGCCCTGGACACCGACCCGAGGATGGCCGGACACCACCGTCTGTACGCCGCCAGGGCGCACCTGTACGAGATGCTCGACGACCGGCAGGCCGCGGTGGAGAACTACCGGGCGGCGGCCAGCCGGACGACCAGCCTGCCCGAACAGCACTACCTGACGCTGCGGGCGGCCCGGCTCGCGAAGGGGAACTAGCGCGGGCCCTCGCGGCGGCGGGCCGGACCGGTGCTCGGGCGGCGGGCGCCGACGCGTGGCGTACGGACCGTGGCGGACTTCTGGGGCGCCCGGTCGAAGTCCCGTGCCGCGGCGGCAACCGACTCGTCCGGGTCGTCCTCGAGGGCGCGCCGGATGTGCGCCGGTACGAGGGGAGACGTCGCCATCGACAGCCGGACCTGGACCGCGCGGTCGTCGACCAGGCGGTGCAGATCCTCCTCGTCGAGTTCGAGGGAGCGTACGAGCGTGGCCCGGACGTCGACCACGGAGTCCCGGGCCAGCGTGCCGCGCTGCTCGGCGGAGGTCCGGGTGTTGCGGGCCAGCCCCTTGCGTACGCGTGCGGTCCGGTCGGCCAGCAGGGCGGTGATCACGTCGGGGTCGTGGGTGTGGATGGCGAGTCGTTCCCGTACCTCGGGTGAGACGTCGTCGATCAGGATCGCGGCCAGCTCCGGTTCGAGTTCCCGGGTCTCGGCGAGCAGGCCACGGAGTTCCTTGTCCTGCGCCTGTGCCATCGCCCGGCGAACCGACTCGTCGCATCCCGGGTTGCCGGCGACCGCCCACCGGACCCACCGGTCGGCGTCGCGGACGAGCCGCAGCAGGTTCCCCGCCGAGGTCGACGGATTCCGGGCCACCGCCTCGCGTACGTCGCGATCATGGTCGCGGGTCAGCGGTCGCAGGGCCTGCGCGGGCGCGTCCGTACGGGTCGCCACCGCCTTGCGGACCACGGGCGATGCGTCCGAGGCCAACTCGTAGAGCGTCGTCTGCGACGTGGTGGGGTCCTGTGCGAGGGCAAGCCGAGCGTCGACGCTCCCGCCGAGGTCGCGGTGAGCGGTGTCCGACCCGCCGTGCCGGTCGGAACCGTCGACGTCCTGCTGATTTGCCATGGGTGAATCCTCTCACGGGCCGACTCGGGCACCGTGGGCCCGACCGGCGTGCGCCGGGCCGGCGGCGTTTGCCGTCGGCGGTGGCGGGGTGGCAGCGTGGCTCGGCATGGGTGATCGGCACGAGGTGTTGTTGTCGCAGGCGGTACGGCTGCGGGAGGAGGGCACCGCGCAGGCGCGCGAGCGCCTGGTGGACCTCGCGGACCGGCATCCGCAGGACACGGGGATCGCGTACCAGGCGGCGTGGGCGCACGACGCCGCCGGCCTGGAGGTGGAGGCGGTCCCGTTCTACGAGCGGGCCCTGACGGGTACGGGCCTGTCCCCGGAGGATCGGCACGGGGCGTACCTGGGACTCGGCAGCACGTACCGGGTGCTGGGGCGGTACGAGGAGTCGCTGGCGACGCTGCGTCGGGCCCTGGACGAGTTCCCGGACGATCCGGCCCTGCGTACGTTCCTGGGGATGGCGCTCTACAACGTCGGCGAGGCCCGGGAGGCCGTCCGGAGCCTGCTCAAGGTGATCGTGTCCACCAGCGAGGACGCGGGGGTATGGCGGTACCGCCGGGCGATCGGGTACTACGCCGACAACCTGGACGAGACGCAGTAGCGGCGGGTCGCGTGGGGCTGACGCGTCAGGGCGGCGGCGGTGCGGTGCTGTCCCGGACGACCAGTTCGGTGGGGAGCAGGACGTGTTCGGCGGTTACCGTACGCCCAGCCCTGGTGTCCTCGATCGCCCTGGTGAGCGCGGCGGCGGCGACCCGGCCCTTGGCCTCGACGTCCTGGCGGACGGTGGTCAGCGCCGGCCGGAGCTGGCTGGCCAGCGGACTGTCGTCGAAGCCGACCACCGAGAGTTCCGCCGGCACCCGGATCCCGAGTTCCTCGGCGGCCTGGAGGGCGCCGTAGGCGACCGCGTCGGAGAAGCAGAGGATCGCGGTCGGGCGGTCGGGGCGGTCCAGCAGCAGCCGGGCACCGGCCTTCGCCTGCTCCGGAACGGAACCGTCCTGGCGGGCCACCAACGGCGTGATCCCGGCGGCGTCGAGGGCGTCGCGCCAGCCGAGCAGCCGCTGCCTGGACGCGTGCCCGTCGACCGCGATGTCCTCGGGGTCGATCAGCCCGTGTACGCCGTGCATGCCGGACATCAGCAGTCCGATTCTCCGGTGTCCCAGGTCGATGAGGTGCGCGGCGGCGGCACGGGCCCCGGACCGGTCGTCCACGTTGGCGGCGGGGATGCCCTCGACCGGGTCCTGGTCGACGTAGACCAGGGGAAGCCGGCGACGCGTGAGGTACTGGACCGCGGTTGACGTCGGGTCGCAGGAGTAGACCAGCGCACCGTCCATCGCCACGTCCCGGGCCGGAATGACGTCGCCGTCGTCGGACGAGGTCAGCAGGGTCAGGGCCAGACCGGTCGGACCGAGCTGTTCCGCGATCGCGCCGAGGAAGCTGGTGGCGACCAGGTCGGTGAAGGCGAAGCGCAGGGAGGAGGTCAGCACGATGCCGACGGCTCCGGTGGTGCCTTTCGCCAGGGCCCGGCCCGCCGGATCGGGCCCGGCGTAGCCGACCTCCCGAGCGGCGTCCAGGATCCGTTCGCGTAGCGCGGCGGAGAGCTGGTCGGGTTTGGAGAACGCGTTCGACACGGTCATCCGGCTGACGCCGACGCGGTCGGCGATCGTCTGCAACGTCACCCGTGGCGCCACGTCACCGCCAGTTGCTGGTCTGCGTCCGTCGCCGGGGCCGGGGGAGTGGCCGCCGGGGCGGATGGTCCGGTTCGGCGCCGAGAGGCTCGTCACGGGCACCGGTTTGCCCATCGAGGTTAGCAGGGTGCCGGTCGGGTCGGCTCGATCACGCGGGCGGCGCGGACGAGGGCCTCGGCGACCTTCGTACGGACCAGCCGGGTGCGTCGCGCCCGTTCGACGTACGGGACGACGGGGGCGTCGGGGCGGGCGCTGTTGAACTCGAACTCGACGTCGTTCAGGGCGATGACAAAGGCGGCGGGCATTTCCATGATGACCTCCAGTTTTCTTCTGTACCGATACAGTAAGCTCGCTGACTGTATCGGTCAAGAGATTTCCTTGACCGGTACAGAAAGTCTTCCGGTGCCAGCGCGACCGTGACAAAAACGGGTCGCCCGGTCCTGCCCGGGACCGCTACGGTTCGATCGCCGCGTTCCCTACCGAGGAGGCGATCACGATGAGCCGTGACTACGACGCCGAGGCGTCCTTTTGAGCCGACCAGCAAGCGCCGCAGGGGGTTCCCTCTAGCGAGTCGCAGGTGAAACGGGGGCACCGGGTCGTCGGTGTCGACACCGAGCTGGTCGAGAAGCTCGGCGGCAGGGACCCCTGTCCATGTGGTTCCGGGCGGCGGTTTCCGCCGCTGCTGCCGTACCGGTGGGCGGTTTGACGACACCAACGCCCACTACTACTGGCGAGACTGATGTTCCCGAGGGGTGCCGGGTGACCCGGCACCCCTCGGTTGTCGTTGCTCCGGGGCCCCTCGGGCGTTCCAGGGAAGCCCAGTTCAGGGCCATGACGGCGGTCTAGAGTCGGATGTGAGCCGGCTCGACCGGTGTGCGACCTGCGCCGAGTGCCCGCCTGCCTTGCGGACGTAGAGGAAGGGCGACGATGAGCACGATCACCACCAAGGACGGCACCGAGATCTACTACAAGGACTGGGGCGAGGGTCCGGTCGTCACGTTCTCGCACGGGTGGCCGTTGAGCGCGGACGCCTGGGACGGGCAGCTGCTCTTCCTCGTACAGAACGGCTTCCGGGTGGTCGCGCACGACCGTCGCGGTCATGGCCGATCGAGCCAGACCTCCGCCGGCAACAACATGGACGGGTACGCGGACGACCTCGCCGCCGTCATCGAGGCGCTCGACCTGACCGGTGCCAGCCTCGTCGGCCACTCCACCGGTGGTGGCGAGGTGGCCCGCTACATCGGTCGGCACGGCACCGGACGGGTCGCCAAGGCGGTGCTCATCTCGGCGGTGCCCCCGCTGATGTTGCAGACCAAGGCCAACCCCGAAGGGCTGCCGAAGAGCGTCTTCGACGAGCTGCGTGCCGGACTCTTCAAGGACCGGTCGCAGTTCTACAAGGATCTCGCCCTGATGTTCTACGGCGCGAACCGGTCGGGTGCGAAGGTCTCGCAGGGCATCCTGGACCAGTTCTGGCTCTGGAGCATGCAGTCGGGTCTGAAGAACGCCTACGACAGCATCGAGGCCTTCTCCGAGACGGACTTCACCGAGGACCTGAAGAAGTTCGACATCCCGACCCTGGTCATGCACGGCGAGGACGACCAGATTGTCCCGGTCAAGGACTCGGGGCCGAAGTCGGCCCAGCTCATTCCGGGATCACAGGAGATCTACTACCCCGGCGCGCCGCACGGGATGACCGCGACCCTCCAGGACAAGGTCAACGAGGACCTGCTCGCCTTCCTTAAGAGCTGAGAGGCCGTACCGGACGTAAGCGGAACAAGGGCGGCAATCAAATAGGGGTGGAGGAACGCCGCCCCGATGTTTCTGTCAGATGGAGCGGCGACGTCTGTCTCGCTGTTTGGCCTCATGTGCGATCAGCCAGCCGAGGATGCGTACGTGGAGGCCGGAAGGAGTCGCTCGCACTCCGTTGTCCACCGCCACCGTGTCGAGTTCGACCAGGGCTGTGGTGAACTGCAAGCCGAGGTACAGGTACAGCTCGATCCGGCGGTCGGGCAGATACGCGGCCACCAGGTTCAGTCGGGCGTCCGGGCAGGGCCACGGGCGGGCATCGACTCGGCAGATCCAGAGTGGCCGGAGCGGTGTGTGCTCGGCCAACTCGGGGATGACGAGGTCGCACAGGTCGTTCATAACGGCGGAAGCTCCTGCTCCATGAAGTGCGGTGTGACCAGGTTCAGACGACGCGGGACGCGACCGGGAAGCGCTTCGCGGTGGACGGCCACGGATATTTCCTCGCCCTCGACGTGGTCCACGATTTCGATGCCGCCCAGCGGCACCCATTCCGCTACGAGCATGTCGATGCGTTCCGGTAGGCGGGTCAATCGGAGGGTCAGCTCCGCCTTGCCGGGCTGAAGCTTGTTCTCTGCTCTGCGGTGGTAGTCGGCCGGTTGGAAAGTCAGTACGTTGCCCACGCTCAGGGTTGTCATCCGCGTTCGTTCCATCGGGTTGTCCCGTAGCAGGTTCGTTGGCCGAGGGTCCACGGGCGTTCCTGGAACCGGGTGGTTTCCTCGGTGGCCCAGGCGGGGCGTGTCGGAGGTGGGGGCGTTGGTGGTGCGGGGGGCGGCGGTGCCGGTGGCGCGACGAGTCTGATCAGCCAGTCGACCCAGATATGCCAGACGAACATCCCGCACCCCTTTTCGATGTTGGAAGCGGGGCTGTCCCGTAGGGAGGTTGGGACAGCCCCGCGCAGTCCCGCCCGTCCTTTGAATGCGGGCGACATCCGAGGGATGTGGATTCGAGCGGAACCGCTAGGTGACAGTCTGGTTAGGACTGCACTACCGTCGATAGGGGCGCGCAGGGTTCGCGCAGGTCAGGAGCCGATTGGGTAACGGCGAGCAAGTGGTGATCGTTGCCGAGAAGTAGAGGGGGAATCGATGAGCGAATTGATCGAGTACGTGCTTGAAGAGCTGCGGCTGGCGCGCACCGAGCGTGAGATGAGTCAGGAAGAGTTCGGAAAAGCCATCGGATACTCGGGGTCCCACGTCAGCTCCGTGGAGACCGGCCAGCGTCCGCCGACGCCGCCGTACGTCGACAAGATCGATGAGGTGTTCAAGACCGGCGGCAGGTACGCGCGGATGATGCGCAAGCTGGCAAAGCTCGAACTTTCCCCAACCTGGCTTCGACAGTGGATTGAGTACGAGGCATCCGCGCTCACGTTGCGTTGGTACGAGGCAACCTGCGTACCCGGACTCTTGCAGACTGAGGCGTACGCGCGGGCGACGATGGCAGGCGGTCGGTTCACCCCGGAGGAGGTCAACCAAGCCGTGGCATCCCGACTGGACCGGCAGAAGATCCTGGAGCGTGAAACGCCACCTCAACTGAACGTGATCATCGACGAGCAGATCATCCATCGACCCGTGCTTGACCGACCGGGATTGATGCTGGCCCAGTGTGAGCGGATCATCGAGTTGGCGGAGCTTGACCACGTTCAGGTCGGGCTAGTGCCGTCCGACGCGGGAATGTATATCGGTATGTCCGGACAGTTCATCATTGCCGAGTTGCCCGACGGAAGGCGGGTAGCGCACGCCGACAACCAGCTCCGCGCACAGATCGTTGATGACGCTAGCGATGTTGCTAGGCTGGCCAGGACGTGGGAGATAGTCCGGAATCACACCCTCCCAATGCGGCAATCGCTCCAGCGGATCAAGGAAGTGACGAAGACATGGACGTGACCGGCGCCAAGTGGCGGAAGTCCACCAAGTCCAGCGGCAACGGCGGGTCGTGCGTCGAGGTCGCCGACAACCTCCCTGGTCGCGTGCTCGTGCGGGACACCAAGGACCGCGACGGCGGCACCCTGACCTTCGGCCCGGACCAGTGGCAGGGGTTCGTGAACCTCGCCAAGAAAATCGGCCTGGTTAGCTGACTGCGAAACCCCGGAAGCCCCCGACCTGACTGGCCGGGGGCTTCCGTGTGTCCGAACTGCCAGGGGTCGCGGGCGGTTAGGCTGGTCGGGTGCGTCTCGTGATCATGGCGGACACCCACCTGCCGAAGCGGGCCCGAGACCTGCCGGCCGAGCTGTGGGCCGCCCTCGATTCCGCCGATGTGGTCTTCCACGCCGGTGACTGGGTGGACGAATCCCTGCTCGACGCCCTGTCCGCGCGCAGTGCCCGACTGGTCGGGGTGTACGGCAACAACGACGGGCTTGAGCTGCGGAAACGGCTGCCGGAGATCGCCCGAACCGAGCTGGACGGGCTCCGGATCGCGGTGGTGCACGAAACCGGGCCGGCGGCCGGGCGGGAGCAGCGCTGCGCGGCCCGGTTCCCGGACACCGACTTGCTGATCTTCGGTCATTCGCACATTCCCTGGGACAGCGAGGCGCCCGGCGGGCTGCGCCTGCTGAACCCCGGTTCGCCGACCGACCGGCGCCGGCAACCGTACGCCAGTTATCTCACCGCCGAGGTCACCGGCGGCCGTCTGGACGCCGTCACCCTGCACCCGCTACCGGCCCGCCGGCCGCCGGAGTCACCCCGCTGACCGAAACCCGCAGTACGCGGGGAGACTCCTTTATCCGCCGTCGATGAGTCGTGAGCGGTTCTGCCATGATGGTGCCTCGTGACTCTCGTTGATCTCGCCCATCGGGTGAACACCGTCGCCCGCCTGTCCGGCCGGTTCGTGCTCCGTTCCGGCCGTGTCGCCGACGAGTACTTCGACAAGTACCGCTTCGAGGCCGATCCGGTGCTGCTCGACGCCCTCGCCGCCGAGATGGCCGCGCTCGTACCGCCGGAGACCGAGGTCCTCGCCGGGCTGGAACTCGGCGGCATCCCGGTGGTGACCGCGCTGGGCCGGCACACCGGGCTGCCGTGCGCGTTCGTCCGCAAGGTCGCCAAGTCGTACGGCACCGCCAGGTTGGCCGAGGGTGCCGACGTCGGCGGCGCCCGGGTCCTGATCGTCGAGGACGTGGTCACCTCCGGCGGCCAGATCGCCATCTCCACCGGTCAGCTCCGCGAGCTGGGGGCGAAGATCGAACACGCGCTCTGCGTGATCGACCGGCAGGAGGGCGGTGCCGAGGCGCTGGCCGCCGACGGGATCGCGCTCAGGTCGCTGCTCACCCGCGCAGACCTGGACCGGGCCGCGACCGCCTGACCGGCCGGCCACACGGGCTCTAGATCGCGGCGTACGGAGTGTGCTCCACCGGGACCGCCTCGCCGGCCGAGACCGGTCCCGGCGGGGCGCCGTCGCCGAACGGGCGCCCGCCCAGCGACTCCCGCCCGTGCGGGTCGAGCCAGCCGGAAAGGTCCGGACCGATCGGCACGATGCCGGTCGGGTTGATGTCCCGGTGCACCACGTAGTAGTGCTCCTTGATCTGCTCGAAGTCGACCGTGTCCCCGAATCCGGGGGTCTGGAACAGGTCACGGGCGTACGCCCACAGCACCGGCATCTCGGTGAGCTTCTGCCGGTTGCACTTGAAGTGCCCGTGGTAGACCGGATCGAAGCGGACCAGCGTGGTGAACAGCCGGACGTCGGCCTCGGTGATCGTGTCACCGACCAGGTAACGCTGCCCCTCGAGCCGGGCGGAGAGCCAGTCGAGCCGGTCGAACAGCCGCTTGTACGCCCGCGCGTACGCCTCCTGGGAGCCGGCGAAGCCGCAGCGGTAGACGCCGTTGTTCACGTCGCCGAACACCACCCGGTTCACCTCGTCGATCTCCTCCCGCAGCTCCTCCGGGTAGAGCCTCGGCGCGTCCGGCCGGTGGTAGGCGGTCCACTCGGTGGAGAGGTCCAGCGACATCCGCGCGTAGTCGTTGGTCACCACCTGCCCGGTCGGTACGTCGACGATCGCCGGGACGGTGATGCCGCGCTCGTAACCGGGGAAGCGGGCGAAGTACGCCTCCTGGAGGCGTTCGATGCCGAGCACCGGGTCACGCCCGCCCGGATCGAGGTCGAACGTCCAGCTCCGCTTGTCGTGCGTCGGCCCGGCCAGTCCCAGCGACAGGACGTCCTCCAGTCCCAGCAGCCGACGGATGATCACCATCCGGCTCGCCCACGGGCAGGCCCGGCTGGCCACCAGCCGGTAGCGGTCGGGTTCCACCGGATAGCCGTCACGCCCGTCGGCGGTGATCCGGGTGGCGATGTAACGCTGGTCGCGGGTGAATTCGCCGCCGGGATTCACGTAGGTGCCGCCGGCATCGTTCGTCTTCGACATTCCGCTATCGTCGCGCATCCGGCCCGTTCCGGACGCCCGTTTACCGCCTCGAACGGACCGGAACGCACCGGCCGCCGCCCGGCGTACGGGCGGCGGCCGACGGGGTTCGGCGTGGATCAGAGGGTGAGCGTCCAGGTGTTGATGTAGCCGGTGTCGATCGGGCCGACGTCCTGCACCCGCAGCCGCCAGGTGCCGTTCGCCGCCTCGCTGGACAGGTTCGCCGTGTACGTGGTGTTCACGTTGTCGGCGCTGTCGCTGGAGCTGTTCTTCAGCCGGTACGCGCTGTTGTCCGGCGCGACCAGGTCGATGACCAGGTCACCACGGTAGGTGTGGACGATGTTGACCGCGATCGTCGAGCCGGTCCCGGCGTTGCGGTTGCAGCCGGCGATGGTGATGCTGCTGGTCACCGCCGCACCGTTGTCCGGGATGGCGACGTCGGTGCCGTTCGTGCCGGAGCAACCGCCACCCCCGCCACCGGTCACCGTCAGCGCGTACGACGTCGAGTGCGACACGCTCCCGGTCCCGGTGACCGTCACCGTGTACGTGCCGGCCGGAGTCGACGTCGAGGTGGTCAACGTCAGGGTGGACGAACCGCCGGCGGTCACCGACGACGGGCTGAAGGCTGCGGTCGTACCCGAGGGTAGGCCGGTGGCGGAGAGCGCGACCGTCTGCGCGGACCCGGCGGTCACCGCGGTGCTGATCGTGGTCGTCGCGACCGCACCCGGCGCGACGCTGCCGGCGGTCGGCGACGCCGAGATGGAGAAGTCGTTCGACGCGGTGCCACAGGTCGGCTCGCTCGACTGGGCCGGGACGCTGATCGCGTTCCAGGCCGCCTTGACCGTGTTGAACTCGGTGCAGCTACCCGGGTAGAGGTTCTTCGCCGCGTTCAGGGTGGCGACCCGGATGTTGGCGTAACGCCAGCTCGACGTCTTGGCCAGCAACGCGTTGTAGTAGATCTCGCCGGCCTTGCGGATGCTGATGCCGGTGACCGTGGAGCTGTTGCAGGTCGGGCTCGCCGGCTTGCCGCTGCCCGGGTTGGAACCCTCGGCGGTCAGGTAGAACCAGTGGTTCAGCGGACCCGCGGCGGCGTGCACCTCGGTGTTCGGGATCGAGGTGGACCAGCAGTTCGGGTCGCCGGCCAGGGACGGGTTGTACATGTAGCGGATCGGACCGTCACCGACCAGGTCCACCTCCTCGCCGACCTGGTAGTCCGGCGGGTCGTTGGCGTTGTTGGCGAACGCCTCGGTCAGCGCGCCGAAGATGTCACCGGTCGACTCGTTGATGCCGCCGTTCTCGTTGCCGCTGCCGGCGCCGCCCGGGGTGTACTGGAAGACCGCGTGACCCAACTCGTGCGCGACCACGTCGATCGGGGTGGCCTGGCGGGTGTTGGCCTGGTTGTGGCCGAAGTTGACGTAGCTGCCGTTCCAGTAGGCGTTCACGTCGTTGAGGCCGACCCGGATCGGCGGGCTGCCGCCGCTGCCGGTGATTCCGTTGCGGCCGAACCAGGAGCCGAGCAGGTCCCACTCCCGCTGCGCGGCGTACAGGGCGTCGACGCAGGCGGTTTCCAGGTTGGTCCCCGAGCCGTTGCCCCAGGTGTCGTCCGTGCCGGTGTACGCGGTGCCGGTCTGCCCGCCGCACCGCAGCCCGGACCGGGTCGTGTCGGTCATCGAGTACGACGAACCGGAGCCCGAGGTGTTGATGCTGACCGTGCCGTTGTAGTAGCTGTTACCGGTGCCGGCGCGGACCTCGTCGTACGAGTCGGCGACCGCGCCGGTGACGGCGTCGACGAAGACGTGCAGCTTGCTCGGCGTGTTACCGATCGAGCCGGTGACAACCGTTTCCCAGGTGAGTCGGGGTGCGCCCCAGGCGAGCACCACCAGGCGAGGGGTGGTGGTCTCGGTGGCCTTGGTGAGCTGCGCGGTGGCGGTGGCGGCAGCCCGGTCGGTGCTGACCGCCGGTGCGGTGTCGACCGCGATGGCGGACTCCTGCGCGACGGCGGTGCCGCGTACCGCACCGGTCGAGTCGGTGGTGACGACAACGTCGCCGCCGACCACCGGCAGACCACGGTAGCTGCGCTCGTACGTGACGTAGTGCAGCCCGCGGTTGCCGACCTGCACCCCCGTACGGCGCAGGGTGTCACCGGCGGAGCGGTGCAGCGCGGGGGCGGCGCTGTCGACGAGCTGGTCGGCTGCGGTGGCGGCCAGCTGGGCGGGGGCGGCGCTCGGGGCGGCCGGCACGGGTGCGGGTGCCGCGACACCGGGTGTCGCGGTCAGCGTCAGTGCCGTGCCGGTGGCGAGCGCCACCAGGCTGTGGCTGAGAACCTTGCGTCTCACCTGGGTACTCCTTCTTCCGCCCGATGGGGCGGGTCAGCCGGGGGTTGGCCGGCCGCACCGGTGGGTGACGGCGGACCGGGTCGACAGTGGGTCGACAGTGGAGCGTGCGATGACACGCTAGGCATCGACGCCTGTCACCGAATCAGGGAAATCCCTTGCCGGCGCCCGGCCCGGCCTCGACGGCGTTTGCCGGGTCGGTCGTTCAGCGGTCGGATGAGTCGTTCGGCGTTGCGGTCCGCCGGTCAGCGTTCGTTGAGTCGCGAGCTGAGCTGGGTGCGGGACCGGACACCGAGCTTGCGGTAGACCCTGGTCAGGGTCGCCTCGACGGTCTTCACGCTGATGAACAGCCGGGTGGCGATCTCCCGGTTGCTCGCCCCCTGCCGGACCAGCCCGGCGATGTGCGCCTCGGTCGAGGTGAGCCCCTCGGTGGAGCCGGGCCTGCCGTTGGACTGCCGATCCCCGGCGACGGCGGTAGCCCCGGCCACGAGTCGCGGGTGTTCGGGCGTACGGGCGGCCCCGTCGGGTGCGTACGGGCCGGTCGAGACGCCCTCGGCCCGGGCCAGGGTCCGGGTGGTCTGCTCCACCCACGGCTTCGCCTCGACCTGGAGGAAGATGGTCAGCGCGGCACCGACCGCGACCCGGGCGGCGGCGTACCGGCGGCGACGGCGTTCGGCACCGCCCTGGACGAGCAGCGCGTGCCCGCGTTCGATCGGCTGGTGCAGGGTGGCGAAGCACTCCGCTGCGGCGGCGGACAGGTCGACCGCCGAACCCGGATCGCCCCGCTCGGCCAGGACCAGGGCCGCCGCCCGGTCGAGCTGGGCAAGCACACCGGTGCAGTGGCCGAGCCGCAACGCCGCCCGTCGCCCCAGCGCGATGGTCTCGGTCGCCTCGTCGTACGCACCCAGCGCGGCCAGGCCGGCGGCCAGGTCACCGTGCCAGCGCAGCATCGACGGGTCGGCGACGCCCTGTGCGGCCTCCAGGTCGCGCAACCGGCGCAGCGCCTCCACCCCGGCCCGGTGCTGCCCCGCGCGCAGCCGCGCCTGGCCGAGCACGTGCAGGTTGCGGCAGAGGAAGATGTTGTCCCGTTCCTGTTCGGAGGCGCGCACCCCACGTTCGGCGTACGCGAGGGCGCGGGCCACGCTGCCGCCGGCCAGTTCCGCCACGGCCAGGGTGTACCAGCAGGGGCCGGGGCTGAGTCGGGTCTGCTCGCAGACGCGCATCGCCCGCTGCGCGTGCTGCAACGCCTCCCGGCACCGGCCGGCGCGGGCCGAGACCTCGGCCAGGCTGCGCAGCACCCCGATCAGCTCCTCACCCCCGCCCCGCTCGGCGGTGGCGAGCATGGTGAGCAGTTCGGCGCGGGCGGCGTCGAGCCGGTCGTCGGCGAGGGCGAACCGGGCGGACAGGTAACGCGGAGTCAGGTGCAGCCAGCCGGTCTGCTCCGGCACCGGCAGCGCGAGCGCCCGGGCCAGGGTGTCGACGTAGTCCGGGTGGCCGCGTACCCGCTGCACCTGGGCCCGTACGCCGAGGGCCATCGCCTCGGTGGTCCGGTCGCCCGCGGCCCGCGCGGCGGCGATCGCCCCGTCGATCTCGGCCACCGCCCGGTCCGGTGTGCCGGCGACCAGCGCACGCCAGGCCAGCCGCAGCCGCAGCGGCGCGAGCAGGGCGACCTCGCTCTCGGCGTCGGCGAGCGCCGCGGCGAACGCCTGGTCCATCTCGCCGAGCGCCTGACCGGCCAGGTCGATCAGCGCCATCCGGGCCCGGACCCGGTGCGCCGCCGTCGCGTCCCCGGCGAGCACCGCCTCGGCGGCCCGGCCGGCGAGGTCGGGTTGCCCGGCCGCTGCCGCCGCCTCCGCGGCGCTGACCAGCCACTCCTGCCGGGGCCAGCCGGGTGGGGTGCGGTCGGCGGCGAGCAGGTACAGCTCGGCGACCAGCCCCCGCGCACCCCGGCGCAGCGCGGCCTCGGCCGCCGCGACCAGGGACCGGGTCACCTCGGCTGCCGGCCCCGCGCCGGCCAGCGCCCGGTGCCGGGCGTCCTCGGCCCGGTCGGTCGCCACCCCGGCCAGCGCGGCGTGGATGGCCGCCCGGCGCGGTGACTCCGCCTCGTCGACCAGCACGGTCGCCACCCCGGTCGGGGTGAAGCGCACCACCGGGCCGTCGAGCCGGACCAGCCCCGCCGAGCCGGCGAGCCGGATCTCCCGTTCGGCGTCCGGGCGCCCGGCCAGGCAGAGCTGCGCCACCGTCGGGCGGGTGGCGAGCGCGGCCACCAGCAGCGTGTCGGCCACCCCGGCCGGCAGCGCGTCGATCCGCTGGCGCAGCCGGGCCCGTACGGGTTCGGGCAGCGGTACCGGGCGCCAGGCCGGTTCCGGGTCGGGTCCGAAGGCCCCGCCGAGCGCCAGCGCCAGGTACGGATTGCCACCGCTGTCGGCGTGCAGCCGGCTCGCCGCCCGGCACGGCAGCCCGTGCGCCTCCAACAGCGCGGCCAGGTCGTCGGCGGCCAGCGGCGGTACGGTCAGCTCCAGCACCGGCGGTGGGCAGAGCCGGCTGGCCCAGTGGTCCGAGCCGGGCTCGACCAGCCGCCGGGCGGCCACCGTACGGATCGGCTGGTCGCCGATGCGGCGTACGACGTAACCGAGCATGCCGGCCGAGGCGGCGTCGAGCCACTGGGTGTCGTCGAGCACCAGCAGGACCGGCTGCCGGGCGGCCACCGTTTCCAGCACCCGGCGCAGCGCCCGCCGGCAGGCCAGCTCGAACGCGGGATCGCCGTTGTACGACGCGTCCGGGCCACCGGTGCCGATGGTGCCGGACAGGACCGCCTCGATCGCGGCCCGGTACGGCGACGGCAGCGGGTCCACCGCACTCGCCGGCAGTTGGGTGAACAGGTCGACCAGGCCGGAGTAGAGCAGCGACCGTTCGGGTTCGGCCGGGCTGAGTCGCAGCACGAGTTCCCCGCGCCCGGCCGCCGTGGCGGCGACCGCGTCCAGCAGCGCGGACTTGCCGATGCCGTCGGGACCGGCGAGCACCACCCCGCCGCCCGCGGCGAGCCGCCGTTCGATGCCGGCCAGCAGCTCCGTCCGGCCGAGGAGGCCGGGTCGTCCTTCGGCAGGGAGGTCTCCGCCCAGCGCCATCCCCCTACGTTGCCGAGCCGGGTGGCTCCGACCCGTGGTCGGGGTCCCGGCGGCCTTCGTGCAGTCGATGCCGCACGTCAGCCTAGGAGCTGCACCTCAATACATCAATAGGTGTGCATAGGTGATGGTCTTGAGTGCTGACTGTCGGGGCCGGAGCGGCTACGGTGCTAGCAGGATCCACTGCAAAGGGTGACTCCGGGACGGGGGACATCGACCATGGCCGACCACACTCCACAGTGGAACAGACTTGACCCGTCCGTCTACGCCGAACTCGACGCCCTGCTCGGCCCGGTCGACGCCGACCTGCTCCGTACCTATCCCGGACCGGCCCAGGGGCGGCAACCGGTGCACACCGTCTACCTGCCCGCCGACCGGATGCATCCCGGCGTGGTGTCGGAGTGGGGGTCGGCGGCGCTCGCCGTACTGGCCGGGTTTCCACCGCCGCCGTACGCCGCCGACCTGCACGACCGGGTGGTCGGCAAGCTCGACCGGGAACCGATCGAGGACCTGCGGATCGACTTCGAGGACGGGTACGGCGTACCCGCCGACGGGGTCGAGGACGCGGCGGCCCGAAACGCCGCCAAGGCCCTGCGGGCGGCCGGACCACTGCCGTTCAGCGGGCTGCGGATCAAGAACCTGGAGGGGCCGAGCCGGCACCGGGCCGTACGCACCCTGGACATCTTCCTGGAGGCGCTGGACGGGCCGCCACCGGACGGTTTCGTGGTGACCCTGCCGAAGGTCAGCGCACCCGCACAGGTCGAGGCGATGGTCGTGCTCTGCGAGCGGCTGGAGGCGGCACACGGGCTGCCCGTACGGACATTGCGGTTCGAGGTGCAGGTGGAGACGCCGCCGGCCGTACTCGGCTCGGACGGCACCGCCACCGTCGCCCGGATGATCGGTGCGGCGAGCGGCCGGTGCACCGCCCTGCACTACGGCACCTACGACTACAGCGCGGCACTCGGCGTCGCCGCGGCGCAGCAGAGCATGGCGCACCCGGTCGCCGACTTCGCCAAGGCGGTGATGCAGGTGGTCGCCGCCGGCACCGGCGTACGCCTCTCCGACGGCTCGACCAACGTGCTCCCGGTCGGCTCCGAAGCCGACGTACGGGCCGCCTGGCACCTGCACGCCGGGCTGGTCCGACGTTCCCTCGAACAGGGGCTCTACCAGGGTTGGGACATGCACCCGGCGCAGTTGCCGACCCGGTTCGCCGCCACGTACGCCTTCTTCCGCGACGGGCGGGTGGCGGCGCAGCGGCGGTTGCGGGCGTACCTGGAGCGGCAGGCGAGCGGGGTGCTCGACGAGCCGGCGACGGCGCGGGCGCTGGCCGGGTTCCTGCTGCGCGGCCTGGACTGTGGCGCGTACGACCCCGACGAGGCCGGGTTCGACCGGGCCGAGTTGGCGGCACTGTGACCCGCCACCGGAGCCCGGACCGATCGGCGACATCCAGCAGAAGGTGGTGGGCATGAGCGGCGAGGAGAACAACGGCGACTACGACCTGGTGTTGCGCTCGCGTCGGGTGGTGACGCCGCAGGGGGAGCGCCCGGCGGCGGTCTGCCTGCGCGACGGGCGGATCGCCGCCATCGAGGACTACCACGCGGTGGCCGGCGAGGACCTCGGCGAACTGGCGCTGCTGCCCGGTCTGGTGGACACCCACGTGCACGTCAACGAGCCGGGGCGGACCGAGTGGGAGGGCTTCCCGACCGCCACCCGGGCGGCCCTGGCCGGCGGGGTGACCACCATCGTGGACATGCCGCTGAACTCGCTGCCGCCGACGGTGACCGCCGACGCGCTACGGATCAAGCGGCGGGCCGCCGCCGGCCGGTGCCACGTCGACGTCGGGTTCTGGGGCGGGGCGGTACCGGGCAACCTCGCCGACCTGCCCGCCCTGCACGCCGCCGGGGTGCTCGGCTTCAAGGCGTTCCTGGTCGACTCCGGGGTGCCGGAGTTCCCGCCGCTCGACCCGGCCGGACTGTGGCGGGCGCTGGAGGCGGTGGACGCCCTGTTCGTCCTGCACGCCGAGGACCCGGCCGAGATCCTGCCCACCCCGGAAACCGGCCGGTACGCCGACTTCGTCGCCACCCGCCCACCGCTGGCCGAGTCGAAGGCGGTCGCCACCGTGCTCGCCGCGGCCCGGGCCACCGGTGCGCGGGTGCACATCCTGCACCTCAGCGCCGCCGAGGCGCTGCCACTGATCTCCGAGGCCCGCCGCGACGGCGTACGGGTGACCGCCGAGACCTGCCCGCACTACCTGGCGTTGACCGCGGAGGAGGTGCCCGACGGGGCGACCGAGTTCAAGTGCTGCCCGCCGATCCGGTCGGCCGACAACCGCGACGCGCTCTGGGCGGGGCTGGCCGCCGGGCTGATCGACTGCGTCGTCTCCGACCACTCGCCCTGCCCGCCGGCGCTGAAGAACTTCGACCGGGGCGACTTCGCCTCCGCCTGGGGCGGCATCGCGTCGTTGCAGCTCGGCCTGCCGGTGATCTGGACCCAGGCCCGTCAGCGCGGACACAGCCTCGCCGACGTGGTCCGTTGGATGGCGCGTCGCCCGGCCGAGATCGCCGGCCTGCCCGCCAAGGGGCGGATCGAACCCGGTGCTGACGCCGACCTGGTCGCGTTCGCCCCCGACGGTCGGTTCACGGTCGAACCGGCCCTGCTGCGGCACCGCCACCCGATCACCCCGTACGCCGGTCGGAAGTTGTTCGGCGAGGTCCGGGCGACCTGGCTGCGCGGCGACCAGGTCCGGCCGGACGAGCCGCCGCGCGGCCGGTTCCTGCGCCGGGGGGCCTGATGGCCGACTTCACCGAGCTGCCCGACCTCGCCTCCCGGTTGCTCGGCGGTTCGGTGGTCGACGCCAACGACGAGTTCTTCGCCGCCCGGGACAACCTGGTCAACACCGGTGCGCCGACGTTCACCCCGCAGACCTTCGGGGCAAAGGGCCAGGTGTACGACGGCTGGGAGACCCGCCGCCGCCGGGAACCCGGCCACGACCACGCGACCGTCCGGCTCGGCGCGCCCGGTGTGATCTCCGGGGTGGTGGTCGACACCGCCTTCTTCACCGGCAACTTTCCGCCTTTCGTCTCGGTGCAGGCGTGCGGCCTGGAGGGTTATCCGAGCCCGGCCGAGTTGGCCGCCGCCGACTGGTTGACGATCGTGCCCCGCTCGGCGGTGCAGGGCGACACCGCGAACGCCTTCGCGGTGACGGACCCGCACCGGTTCACCCACGTGCGGCTGAACATCTTCCCGGACGGCGGGGTGGCCCGGCTGCGGGTGCACGGGACGGTCGTACCGGATCCCCGGCTCTTCCCGGACGGTCAGGTCGACCTCGCGGCCCTGGAGTACGGCGGTCGGGTCACCGACTGCAGCAACCGCTTCTACGGGTCGCCGGACCAGCTCGTCGCGCCCGGCCTGGCCCGGGTGATGGGGGAGGGCTGGGAGACCGCGCGGCGCCGCGACGCCGGCAACGACTGGGTACGCGTCCGCCTCGTCGCCCCCGGCCGGATCCGGTTGGCGGAGCTGGACACCAGCCACTTCAAGGGCAACGCCCCGGGCGCCGCGTCGTTGCGCGGGATCGACACCCGGTACGCCGACCCGGCCGACGACCGGTCCTGGTTCGACCTGCTGCCCCGAGTACGCCTGCAACCCGACACCCGGCACCGGTTTCCGCTGCCCGACGCCCGTACGGCAACCGACGTCCGGCTGGACGTGTATCCCGACGGTGGGATGGCGAGACTGCGCCTGCCCGGCCGGATCGCCCCCGACGACCTGGCGAACCTCCGCCAACGCTGGTGGGACTCCCTTCCCCCCACCCACCAACACCAGCTCGACCGCTCCGCCGCCCCGACCGCCGACACCCCCTGGCGCCGCTCCTTCCCACCGCCCCCTTCGACACACCGATAGCCCTCTTGTAGAGAAAGAGGCGCTATCCGGCGGGCGATTGCCCCTCTTTCTCTACAAGAGGGCTGAGCTTGGAAGGGGGGTCAGGGGAGGGGGGACTCGCCGCCGGGGTAGGCGAAGGAGGAGCGGGGGGAGTAGAAGCCCCAGGTGATTTCGAGGGGGTTGGCGGGGCGGAGGGCCCAGGTGGAGTGGTTGGGGTTCAGAAATTCCAGGGACTCGATCTCGAACGGGTCGACCGGCTCGGCGATGAACGGGTAGATGCCGCTCGTCCGCTGACCGTCGACGTCGGTGATGTACCGCAACTGTCCACGGTTGACGGCCTCGCCGGTCCGGCCGACCCGGGCCGTGGTCCGGATCACCGGCACACCGTCCGCCTCGGTGGTGGCGACCAGCCGCCGGCCCCTGACCTCGATCGTGGTCCGGCCCACGCTCGCCGGGGCGCCACGGGCGGCGGCGTACTCCCGGACCACGGGGCTGGAGTTGAGGTAGTGGGTCCACCACCGGCCGGGGGTCACCCCGTCGGGGGCGTCCAGCCCGGCCAGGTCCGGCCCGAGATAGGTGAGCGAGTAGGCGCCGAAACCCGAGGTCTGGCCCTCGTCGTCGACCACGTACTGGTTCATGAAAACCTGGCGGTTGGCCATCGGTTCCAGGCCCTTCGGCACCAGCGCCGCGACCGCGTCGGGGTCCGCCGGCAGCCAGCCGAAGTAGATCATCCGGCTGTTGACCACGAGCTGTGGTGCGACGATTGCGGGCGCGACATGATCGGTCACCGGGAGCCTCCGTACTGTGAACCGGCTCGGCCGCGACGCATCGTGTACGGCCGCGGCAAACCATGGGTAGTCGCGACGCTACGGCTTGTCCACAATGGAGGGCAACGACGGATAGGCGACAGTGGGACTACCCGGCCAGTCGCGCGGCCTCGTCCAGATAATGCGGTACGTCGGCCCGGTGGAACACCCGTTCGCTCGGCTCGATCCGGTTGACGAAGTCCGCGTACACCGCCGCGTTGCGCAGGGCGGCCAGCGGACGCAGCAGCCGTACCGCGGATTCCGGGTCGGAGTCCGGCCGGCTCGACCGCCACCGCTCGGCCCAGGAGCGGACCAGGGCGGTCGACTCGTCCGCCGTCAGGCCCTCGCTCAGACGCAGGATGTCGAAGGCGGGATGGCCGACGAAGGCGTCCCCCCAGTCGATCAGGACCCGTCGGCCGCCGTCGTACCGGACGTTGCCGGGGTGCAGGTCACCGTGGACGAGGGTGTCCGGCAGGCCGCACCCGGCGATTGCCGCGAGCCGGTGGTCGAGGTCGTCCAGGAGCCGTCGTACGCCGCTCAGGTCCGCCCCGCTCGCCACCAGTGTGTCGACCACCGTCCGGGTCAGTAGGGCTCCCCGCCGGTCGGGTACACCCCGATCGACCAGCGTTTGCGCGTACGGGATCGAGGCGAGTTGGATCCGGTGCTGGTCGGCCGCGATCGTGTCGCGTCCGGTGACGTCCACCCCGTACCAGTCGTCACCCGGCACGTGGTCGAGCAACATCCGCCCGTTGTGGTCGTCGGCGGCGAGCAGGGCCGGGGCGAGGTCGGGCGCCTCCCGGCCGAGCCAGCGCAGCACGGTCGACTCGTGCCGGAAGAACGGTGGCACCTGCTTTAGCCAGACCGGCGTACCGCTCCCTGCCGGCTCTTCCGGGTCCAGGCGCCAGATGGTGGAGAGGTTCCAGGCCCGCTGCTGGTGGCCGGTGAAGCCGCCCCGACCGAGCCGGGTCAGTTCGTCGGCCGCCCACCGGAGGCTCCGCGCCGGGCCACCCGGTTGCGCCCACGCGGCCCGCAACGGCTCCGGCGTCCGGATCGACGTCAGTACGGCCGGGTCGAGGGCGCTCAGATCGGCCAGTTTCGGTGCACTCGGGGCGAGTTGGGCCAGGTAACCGACCGCCCCGCCGTGCGGCACCGGCCGCTCGGTGTGCAACAACCGGAGCACGGTGACGTCCACCCCGTGGGCGGACCGGGCACCGGCCACGACGTCCGCGACCTCCTGCCACCAGGGCGCCGGTACGTCGTACGCCGGCAACACCCCCAGGGGTACGCCGTCTGCGTCGACCAGGACAAGGGTGACCGTACGGGACACGAGCCGGCACGCTACCCGCTCGGGCTCGGCCCGCACCATCGAGTTACATCCGGCCCGACACGGTGGCGGTAACCGGGACGAACCGGATTCGCCCTGCACACCTCGACGGTCTCCGTCCGGAGAACCGCGAAATTGCTGCCCCGGACCGGTTTCCGTGCCCTCGGATTGGCTAATCGGATGCCAGGTTGGCACGTTCGGCGCGTCGCGGGAGGGCCCCCTTCCCCGCGACGGGCGTGACCAACGCGTTCACCAGGACGTGGCGCCCGGTACGTCGGCGTGCCCGCACCGTCCGTTTCGAGCAGGGGACAGGGGAGGGACAGCACATGGCCAGCGAGGTTGTAGACAGCACACCGGACCAGCCCGATCAGGCGGTCGAAGGCGAACGGGGCGCCCTGGTCGCGGTGTTGGTGATGGTGGTGCTCGGTGTGGTGGGGATCTTCGCGGTCTCCGCCTGATCGCGAATCGCTGGTGTCCTCCGCCGCGACGGAGGACACCAGCGGCGTTGTCAGGAACTGGTGAGGACGACGAGTTGCCGGGTCGCGCGGGTCATCGCCACGTAGCGGTCCACCGCGCCCTCGATCCCCGTGCCGAAACCCTCCGGGTCGACGAGGACAACCAGGTCGAACTCCAGCCCCTTGGACAGTTCCGGGGTCAGCGACCGTACCCGGGACGTCGCCCGGAACGCGGGGTCGCCGATCACGCACGCGGTCCCTTCGCTGTGCTCGGCGAGCCACGCGTCGAGGATCGAACCCAGATCGGAAACCGTTCCGTGTACGACGGGGATGTTGTTGCCGCGGATCGACGTCGGCACGTTGGCGTCCGGCAGTACGGCCCGGATGACCGGCTCGGCCTCCGCCATCACCTCTTTCGGCGTCCGGTAGTTGATGCTCAGGGAGGCGAGGTTGATCCGGTCGATCCCCACCCGTTCGAGACGTTCCTGCCACGACTCCGGGAACCCGTGCCTGGTTTGGGCGCGGTCCCCGACGATGGTGAAGCTTCGGGACGGGCACCGCAGCAGCAGCATCTGCCACTGCGCGTCGGTGAGCTCCTGGGCCTCGTCCACGACGATGTGCGCGAACGGCCCGGCGAGCAGGTCCGGGTCGGTGTCGGCGAGTGCGGGCTCCTCGACCAGGGCGTCCTGCAGGTCCCGCCCGTGCAGCATGATCATTGCGCCCTCGTTGTCGTCCTCGGCCTCCAGCAGCTCCTCGACGACCCGTTCCACCTGCTCGCGTTTGGCGGCGAGAGCGGCGGTGTGTCGACGATGACGCCGTGACGCCTCCGGGTCGCCGAGGCGCTGGCGTGCCGCGTCCAGCAGTGGCAGGTCGGACACCGTCCACGCCTGAGCCTCCGCGCGCCGGAGCTTCCGGATGTCGTCGGCGCCGAGCCAGGGCGCACATTTGCGCAGGTACGCGGGTACCGACCACAGGTCCCCGACCAGGTCGGCCGCTTCGAGCAGCGGCCACGCGCGGTTGAAGGTGGCGAGCAGGTCCCGGTTGCTCCGCAGCGACCGGACGAGCAGGGCCTCCGGTTCGTCGCCGTCGTACCTGTCGACCAGGATCTCCAGCAGCTTCTCCCAGATCTGGTCCCGCGCCTCGTTGTGCGGCGTACCGGGATCGGGGGTTTCGAACGCCTCGGCCCAGTCGTCGGCGTCCAACCGGATGTCGGACCACTCGGTCGTAACCGTGATCGGTTTCGTCGGCGGCTCCTCGTAGAACCTCACCGCCGCCTCGATCGCCCGTACCAGGTTCGCGGACGACTTCAGCAGTGCCACCTCCGGGTCGGCCTCGATCACCGCCGTGGCCCCCTCGGCGACGAAGTCCCGCAGGGTGCAGGTCTGCACGTCGTCCTCGCCGAGGCTGGGCAGTACGTCGGCGACGTAGGCCAGGTACGGCTGGTGCGGGCCGACGAACAGCACGCCACCGCGCCGGTGACCGAGCCGGGGGTCGGAGTAGAGCAGGTACGCGGTCCGGTGCAGCGCGACGACCGTCTTGCCCGTACCCGGACCGCCGTCGACCACCAGGGCGCCGCGCGATCCCGCCCGGATGATGGCGTCCTGGTCGGCCTGGATCGTGCCGAGCACGTCCCGCATCCTGGCTGACCGGTTGCTGCCCAGGCTGGCGATGAACGCGGACTGGTCGTCGAGCGCGGCGTGCCCCTCCCACCCGTCGGGATTGAACACCTCGTCCCAGTAGTCGGTGATCCGGCCCCGGGTCCAGCGGTACCGGCGGCGACTCGTCAAACCCATCGGGTTGGCGTGGGTCGCGCCGAAGAACGGCTCGGCGGCCGGGGAGCGCCAGTCCAGGAGCAGTCGCCGACCCGCGCTGTCGGTGAGGGCGAGTCGTCCGACGTACACGGGCTCGGGGTCGTCCGCGTCGACCATGTGTCCGAGGCACAGGTCCGAGCCGTAACGGCGCAGGGTACGCAGCCGAGCCGTCAGCCGGTGGATCTCCTGGTCCCGGTCCATCGCGGCCTGCCCGACACCGCCGGGCGCCCTGCGTTCGGCGTCGAGGCGTTCGGTCAGGTCGGTGATCGTCCGGTCGAGGCTCTCCGTGATGGCCGCGAAGTGCCGCTCGTCGCGGGCGATCAGCGTCGGGTCCGCCTTGGCGGACATCCGGTCCGGAAGGTCGAAGACGCTCTCGGTCACCAGGTTCACGGCATCCCCATTTCCGCAGGTACTGAGCTCGACCAGCGATTCTGCGGCAGACCCGGGGTCTTGCCGCAAGCCCCGGGGTGCGGTATACGTTAGGAGTGGAAGGAGTGGTTATGCCTCTTTCCTTCACTCGCCCCGGACGGGGCTGACTCCCACCACGGTCAGGTCGAGCAGCCGGCCCGCCTCGGTGGCGGGGTCGGGGTGGTTCTCCGTGGCCAGGGCGATGCCGGTGATGAGCGCGAGTAGGTCGGTGATGCTCACGCCGGGTGTCAGTACGCCGTCGTCCGCGGCGCGGCGGACCAGTGGTGCGCCCGCCTCGGTAAGCTGTGCCGTGGCGCAGTGGGTGTGTTCCACACCGGGGTCGGCCACCCGGTCGCGGGTCAGGGCGATAGCCAGCCCTCGGATGGTTGCCGCGTCTGCGGTGACGGCACCCAACCACTCCAGCAGCGCCGCCCGAGTGTCGGCCGCATCGGTCAGATCGTGGGCGCGGGTGCACAGGAGCTCGATCCGTTCGCGGAAGACCGCCTCCAGCAGTGCGTGGCGGGTGGGAAAGTGCCGGCGGACGGTGGCCGATCCGACTCCCGCCAGACGGGCGATCTGCTCCAGGGACGCGTCCGCGCCGTACGCGGCGATCTCCTCCTCGGCCACCGCGAGCAGGCGCGCGTAGTTGCGCCGGGCGTCCGCGCGCTGGACGGGCATGGCTTCACCTCGGGGTTGCTAAGTGGCGGGGTCCTCCGTATCGTAGCCAAGCGTAAACGGCGGACCCCGCCGTTTCGTGAACGCGCACCTCAGGAGGAGCCTCATGGCTACCGAATCCGCCCCCGTCCTGGTCGCCGGCGCCACCGGACAACAGGGTGGCGCCACCGCCCGCGCCCTGCTCGCGGCGGGCGTTCCCGTCTGGGCACTGGTCCGCGACCCCGCAACGGAGCGAGCGAAGGCCGTCGAAGCTCTCGGCGCCGAACTGGTCACCGGCGACCTCGACGACCGTGACTCCCTGGTCCGGGCCGCACAGGGAGCCCGAGCCGTCTTCTCCGTGCAGATGCCCCGGATGACAGAGGACGGTCTCGACTTCGACGGCGAGCTGACCCAGGCCGCCAACCTGATCGGGGCCGCGCTTGCCGCCGGTGTGCCGCAGTTCGTGCACACGTCCGTCTCCGGCGCCGGGCAGCACACCGAGACCGCAGGCTGGGACGAAGGCCGATGGGCGTCCCTGGCGTCCTACTACGCCACCAAGGCCGGCATCCAGGACCGCGTACGCGACGCGGGCTTTTCACACTGGACGCTCATCAAGCCGGGCTGGTTCATGGAGAACTTCCTGCCGTCGGTCGCGTACCTGTTCCCCCGTGGTGTCGAGGGCGGCCTGGCTACCGTCCTCAAGCCCCAGACCCGGCTCTCCCTCGTCGCGGTCCGGGACATCGGCAGGGCAGCCGCCGCGGCCATCAACGAACCCGAACGGTTCAACGAGGTCGAACTGGAGTTGGCGAGCGACTACCTGACCATGACGGAGATCGCGAAGGTCCTCTCCGGTGCCCTGGGCACCGAGGTGGCCGTGCCCGACATGACCGAGGAGGAGGCGCTCGCCGCAGGAATGCCGGCGTGGGCCAGCGTCTCGCACGGGCGCATCAACGTGACCGGACAACCCGCCCGCCCGGAGTACGCACGGGCCCTCGGCATCCCACTCACCACGTTCGAGGAGTGGGCGAACGACCACCTGCGGCCCTGACGCTGCCCGAGGCCAGGGCCTCACGGAGCAGTGACAGCGCGTAGTCCCGCCGAAAGTGACCGCGCCGTTTCCCTCTACATACCCAACCGGGTACGTACATCGTCTTTGATGTACCACATTTTCGCGTCACCGCTCCGGGCGGGGGTCCCGAAGCGGTCCCAGCAGCCCGGACGCCCCCGTACCGGTGCGGTACGGGGGCGTCGGGCGCCGGGGGTTACGGGCGCGGGGTACGGCCGTCGGTGTGCGGGACCCGTGCGGCGGGGATGACCCCCAGGCGTCCGGCCTGGTAGTCCTCGAACGCCTTGACCAGTTCGTCGCGGGTGTTCATCACGAACGGGCCGTACTGCGCGACCGGTTCCCGGATCGGGAGGCCGCCCATGATGTAGAGGTCGAGCACCGGAGTGTTCGAGTCCTGCTGCTCGTCGGCGGCGAACCGCAGCGCCTCACCCGGCCCGTGGACCGCGAGCTGGCCGGTGTGCACCGGCCGGCGCTCGGTGCCGACGGTGCCCCGGCCGCCCAGCACGTACACCAGGGCGTTGAAGTCCGAACGCCAGGGCAGGTCGACCGAGGCGCCGGGCTGGACGGTCACGTGGGTGATGGTGATCGGGGTGAAGGTCGATCCCGGTCCCTGGTGGCCGTCGATCTCACCGGCGATGACCCGCAGCAGCGCACCGCCGTCCGGGGTGGTCAGCAGGGCCGACTCCTTGCCCCGGATGTCCTGGTAGCGCGGCGGGTTCATCTTGGCCGCCCGGGGCAGGTTGACCCAGAGCTGGAGGCCGTGGAAGAGGCCGCCGCTCATCACCAGGTGCTCCGGCGGTGCCTCGATGTGCAGCAGCCCGCTCCCGGCCGTCATCCACTGGGTGTCCCCGTCGGTGATGGTGCCGCCGCCACCGTTCGAGTCCTGGTGGTCGAAGATCCCGTCGATGATGTACGTGACCGTCTCGAACCCCCGGTGCGGGTGCCACGGGGTGCCCTTCGGCTCACCCGGCGCGTAGTCGACCTCGCCCATCTGGTCCAGGTGGATGAACGGGTCGAGTTCGGGCATCGGCACACCGGCGAACGCGCGCCGGACCGGGAAGCCCTCGCCCTCGAAGCCGCTCGGTGCGGTGATCACCCGGCGCACCTTCCGGTATTCGGTGGTCTGTTCGTCGAGTCGCGGCAGCCGCGGCAGGACCAGCACGTTTTCCACGGTGATCGCGGGCATCGTCGTCTCCTAGCTGGTGGTGAGGTCGGAGCTGGTGGGGGAGTCGGTGGCGGAGGGACGGGTGGGGGCCAGGCGCTCGCCGAGCCGCTCGAACACCCGGGTCAGGACGGTCAGCTCGTCCTCGCTCAGGTCGTCCATCAGGTGTTGGCGTACCGATGCCGCGTGCTGCGGGGCGGCCTGCTGGAGGGTGAGCAGGCCGGCGGCCGTCAGGACCGCCTCGCTGCCGCGCCGGTCGGCCGGACACGGCTGCCGGGTGACCAGGCCGCGCTTTTCCATGGTCGAGATCTGGTACGTCAGCCGGCTGGGCGAGAAGACCAGTTGCCCGGCCAGCTCGCCCATCCGCAGGCGCTGGCCGGGCGTCTCGGAGAGCAGGACCAGCACCTGGTATTCGGCGAGGCTCAGCTCGCTCGTCGCGCGCAACTCGTCCTCGAGCTGGTTGAACAACCGCTGGCTCGACTCGATGTACGCGCGCCAGCAGGCGAGCTGGGCGCTGTTCAAACTCTGTGTCACGTACGGAACAGTAGCACTCTTTCAAATTAGAAACAAACATGCTGCTCGGGCCGCGATCATGGTGTTCAGCTCGGGTAGGCATGTCCTACGGGTTTGAAGGGATCGCCATCGTCGGCGCGTTCGGAAGGGAAATCGGGGGCGCTGCCCGGTCCGGGATGCGAGACTGCACGACCGTGGAACCTGTGCAGATATCCGTACCCGGTCTGTTGCTGCGCCCGTGGCAGTTGGAGGACGCGCCCGAGGTCCTGGCGGCCATGCGTGAACCGGCGATCGCCCAGTGGAACGCCGCGCCGAGCGCGGCGGCCGGGCTCGAAGGCGCGCGGGAGTGGGTCCGGCGCCGGGCCGACTGGTCCAGCGGGGACCACGCCTCGTTCGCGGTGGCGGATCCGGCGTCCGGGGCGCTGGTCGGCTCGGTCTCGCTGCACCGGATCCACGACGGGGACGGCTCGATCGGCTACTGGACGCTCGCCCCGGTCCGGGGACGGGGTCTGGCGGCCCTGGCGGTCGGCACGGTGACCGGCTGGGCGTTCCAGCAGCTCGGGCTGCACCGGATCGAGCTGTGTCACGCGGTGGCGAACACCGCTTCCTGCCGGGTGGCCGAGAAGGCTGGCTACCCGCTGGAGGGGACCCTGCGCGAGTCGTACCGGTACGGCGACCAGCAGCGTTACGACGAACACATCCACGGCCGGTTGGCCACGGACGGCTGACCCCGGCGCCGGTCGCGGGCTACCGTGGGCGGGGTGGACGAACTTGATCTCAGCGACTGGCGCGAGCGGGTGGCCCGGCTCTACCTCTCCGACCTGGACCTGACCGGCTTCCGGGCCGCTCGGGATGAACTGTTCGCCCGGCACCCGCAGTCGCCCATTCCGCCCGACGAGCGGCCGGCGTTCACCGGCGTGCGGTACTTCCCCGAGAATCCCGAGGCTGTGGTCGAGGTCGCGGTCCGGCCGGCGGAGGGCACCCTGCGGATCGACACCGGCGGGCCCGACGGGGTCGTGCAGTACCGCCGGGTCGGGGTCGCGCAGACGCCGTGGGGTCCGCTGACCCTCTGGTGGATCGAGGCGTACGGCGGCGGCCTGTTCCTGCCCTTCCGCGACGGCACCTGCGGCCCGGAGTCGTACGGCGGTGGCCGCTACCTGACCGACACGGTCAAGGGCACCTTCGGCCGTGGACTCACGGTGCTGGCCGAGGACCGCGTCCGTCTCGACTTCAACTACGCGTACAACCCGAGCTGTGCCTACGACGACCGCTGGGCCTGCCCCTTGGCCCCGATCGAGAACCGGGTGACCGCCCCGATCGACGCGGGCGAACTGAAGTACCGGTAGCGCCGAAAGGGCCCCAGGTCACCGCTCCCGGAAGGTGACGAGGGGCCCCGGTTCCGACGGGTCAGCCGGGAGCGGGTTGCCAGTTCATCCGGCTCAGCACCTGGCGGGCCTGGTCGGCGAGGTCCGCGTCGACGGTGACCGCGTACTCGCGGGCGCGGAGGGTGGCCGCCGAGGTGAAGTCGCGGCGTCCCCCGGTGCTCGCGTGCGCGATGGCGCCGAAGATCGCTCCCCAGGCGGCACCGATCAGCAGACCGGCGACGATCACGGCCCACCAGTTGCCGACGGTGAAGATGCCGAACAACAGCCCGATGAACAGCCCGAACCACGCACCGGTGGCCAGACCGGCCAGGGCGGCCCGTGCGGTGGTCAGCCGCCCCAGCACCGTCTCCACCAAAGCGAGGTTGGTACCGATGATCGCCGTACGTTCCACCGGGAACCGGTTGTCGGCGAGGAAGTCGACCGCCTGTTGCGCCCCGGAGTAGTCGGGATACGACGCCATGGTCACGCTCGGGCGGAGGTTGTCGGCACCGCCGGCGCCGGGCATCCCCACTCCGCCGGCTGGACCGGGTGGCAGGTTGGAGCCACCACCGAGCAGGCCCGGTATCGCTGCCCGCCCACTGGAGGACATGGGTGTGGTCATCAGCTGCCTCCTTCGTCAACGCCACGGTTTCCCGCCCCGGTTCGGCGCTAACGCGTAGCGGCCGGCCGATGGGGCGGCCCCGACGGTCGTTCCGTCCCTGGCGTCCCGTCACCACGCGGAGGAGCCCTGCGCCCGATTACGCGGCGCAGGGCTCCGTTCCAGCTGGGTGGGGGTCAGCTGGTGCAGGCGGTGCCGTTGAGGTTGAAGGCGGTCGGTGCGGGCAGGGTGCCGGTGTAGGTGCCCTGGAAGCCGACACTGGCGGTGCCACCGGCCGGCAGGCTGCCGTTCCAGGCCGCGTTGCGGACGGTGAGCTGGCTGCCCGACTGGCTCCAGGTGCCGTTCCACCCGTTGCTGAGCCGGACGGTGGAGCCGACGGTGAAGGTGAGTGTCCAGCCGTTGACCGAGGTGCTGCCGTTGGTCAGCCGGACGTCGGCGGTGAACCCGCCGCTCCACACGTTGGGCACGTAGGCGACCTGGCAGCCGCCGGCCGGCGGGGTGGTGGGTGGCGGGGTGGTCGCCGGGGGAGTGGTGGCCGGCGGCGTGGTCGCGGGCGGGGTGGTGGGCGGTGGGGTGGTTGCCGGTGGGGTGGTCGGCGGGCGGGTGGTGGGCGGGGTGGTCGGAACCGGCCCGGCCGCGATCGCCAGGTCGTACGCCCGCTGCGGGACGAACTGTCCGGCGCCGGCGATGCAGCCGTCCGCCTCGCCCGGCAGTTTGATCCACAGTAGGGCGTCGACCGCCGCGTCACCGGTGTTGTTGGTGCTGGCGGTGCCGATCGCCCGTCCGGGCGGGTCGCACCACTCACCGCCGGCCGGTCCGTTGCCGTTGCGGCTGGTGTCCACCACGATCTTCAACCGGGAGATCCCGGTGGCCGCGATGACGTTCTTGCCGTACGCGACGGATTCGGCGGTGGTGCGGTAGTTGGAGACGTTGATCGAGATGCCGTCGGCGCTGTTGGCGATGTCCGCGCCGACCAGCCGGTTGGCCATCTCGGCGGGGGCGAGCCAGGCCGAGTGGGCCGCGTCGAAGTAGACCTTCGCCTGGGCCGAGGCCGCCTTGAGCTGCTTGCCGGCGTACGCCATGGAGGCCCTGGTCTCGGCCTGCTGGGCGGCGTTCTGGCAGCTGCTCATCTGGGCGAGCACGTCCGGCTCCAGGATGATGCTGGCCGGGCGCCCGGCCAGACCGAGCGCGACCTGGTCCACCCACTGCCGGTAGGCGGTGTGGTTGGGGGCTCCGCCGCTGCTGGCACCACTGCAGTCCCGGTTCGGAATGTTGTAGACGACCAGGATCGGGATCTTGCCGGCGGCAGCGGCGGCACCGACGAACGAGTCCACCTGTCCGCGTACGGTGGTCGGGTTGTGGGTGGCGAACCAGCGACCCTGCGGCACGCTGGCGATCCGGTCGCGGATGACGGCGGCGCGCGAGTCGCCGGGGTTGGCGGCGGTCCAGACGGCGGCGCTGGTGGCCGGGTCGACATAGAAGACGGAGTCGGCCGCGGCGGCGGTGCCGGGGTGCATCAGGTCGAGGCCGACCACGGTGGCGACGGCGAGCGTCAGCGCGGCGGTGGTGCTGGCCCCGGCCGCGGTGAGCGCTGATCGTCTGCGCATGCGGGTTCCTTTCCGGTAGCGAATGAAATCGAGAGCCGTGGATGGAAGCGCTCCCACGGATATCGACCACCGTACCGGCGGTGTAACGCCCATGTGAAGACCCCGTGTCCGAACACAACGACATTGACGGATGTTCTGCCCGTGTTCCCCGCGTCCGGATCGCCCCTGGTTGTTCGACTTCTGTCGATGGAGCGCCAACTTTTGGTTACAGGGCGGAAACTTCTGGGCTATCGCAGTGAAAGACGCTAATGTCTGCTCACCGCGGTGTCTCCTCCGGTCGGCGGGAGCGGCACCGAGATCGTCCTGACGTACGTGGAGGTCTCGTGCTACGCATTCCTCGCCGGCCACTGGTCGGCGCCATCGCTCTGTCCACAGTGCTCGGTCTGGGTGGTTGGACGGCTCCGGCCGGCGCGACGCCGGTCGCGGCACCCGCTCAGCGGGCGGCCGTCCAACCGGCGGTGAACGCAGTCGCGCAGGCGGCCCCGGTGGTCGCCGCCGCACCGCCGCCGACCACCGGGTTCGAGAAGGTCAAGCTCGACGGTGGCCTGTCCATGGGTGAGCCGATCGAACTGTCCGTGCTCCCCGACGGCAAGGTGCTCTACATCAACCGGGGCACCACCGCCGGCGGCGGCCAGGTACGCCTCTACAACCCCACCACCCGGGTCACCACCGTCGCGCTCACCGTGCAACTCGACGCCCGGTTCGAGGACGGCCTGATCGGGATCACCCTGCACCCCGGCTTCGCCACCAACCGGTGGGTCTACCTGTTCTACTCACCGAAGGTGACCCCGCTGGTCAACCGGATCTCCCGGTTCACCTTCAACACCACCACGAACGTCCTCGACCCGGCCAGCGAGGACATGCTCATCGAGTGGCCGACCGAGCGGGAACTCTGCTGCCACTCCGCCGGATCGATGAGCTGGGACAGCAACGGGAACCTGTACTTCGCCGTCGGTGACAACACCAACTCCGGCGGCGACAGCGCCGGGATGGCCCCGATCGACGAACGCACCTCCCGCAACGCCCAGTACGACGCCCAGCGCACCTCCGGCAACGCCAACGACCTGCGCGGGAAGATCAACCGGATCCACCCGGAGAACAACGGCACCTACACCGTCCCGAGCGGGAACCTCTTCCCCGCCGGGACCGCCGGGACCCGCCCCGAGGTGTACATCATGGGCACCCGGAACCCGTACCGGATCTGGGTCGACAAGCGCGCCGGCAACACCCTCTACTGGGGCGAGGTCGGCCCGGACGCCGGTGCCACCCTCGCCAACCGGGGACCGGCCGCGTACGACGAGTTCAACCGGGCCACCGGGCCGGGTAACTACGGCTGGCCGTACTGCGGTGGGCCGAACGTCGCATACAACGACTGGGACTTCGCGGCCAACGCACCACGCGGTTGGTTCCCCTGCGGCGGCACCACCGGACCGGTGAACAACTCGCCGCGCAACACCGGCATCCAGCAGTTGCCGCCGACCAAACCGGCGCTGGTCTGGGAACAGCACGGCGGTAGCCGGGAATGGCCCGCGCTGGACAACCCGGGCGGCTGCGGCTCGCCCAACCACACCGAGGTCTACCACTACGACCCGAACCTGGTCTCGGACGTGAAGTGGCCGCAGTACTACGACAACAAGCTCCTCATCTCCGAGTACTGCCGCAACTGGATCAAGGAGGTCCAGTTCAACAACGGGAACCCGTCGACCGGCACCCCGACGATCATCGAGCCGGTACTCGCCGGGATGAACCTGGTCCACCCGATCGACATGGAGTTCGGCCCCGACGGCTCGCTCTACCTGCTGGAGTACGGCAGCGGCTACTTCTCCGGCGCCGCCGACGCCGGCCTCTACAAAATCAACTACGTCCAGGGAGGCCGGTCACCGATCGCCCAGGCGAGCGCGAACCGGGACAACGGCCCGGCGCCGCTGGCGGTCACCTTCTCCAGCGCCGGCAGCTCCGACCCGGACGGCGACCCGATCACGTACGCCTGGGACTTCGACAACAACGGCACCACGGACTCGACCGCGGCGAACCCGTCGTACACGTACACCACCAACGGGGACAAGCGGGCCCGGCTCACGGTCAGCGACGGCACCGGCCGGTCCGCCACCACCCTGGTCCCGATCGTCGTCGGCAACAGCCGGCCGAGCGTGACCATCAACGCGATCCCGGCCGGCGGCATGTTCGACTGGGGACAGAACTTCACCGTCACCGCCTCCGCCACCGACCCGCAGGAGGGGGCGATCGACTGCTCCCGGGTCATCATCCGGGTCGCCCTCGGCCACCAGGACCACGCCCACGAGGAGGGTGAAGGGACCGGTTGCAGCGCCACCTTCAACACCGGCCCGGTGCACGCCGGCCCCGACTCGGTGCTCTTCTTCGTGGTCCGGGCCACCTACACCGACCAGGGTGCGACGGGTTCGGTGCCGCTGACCGGGGAACAGACGATCACGCTCTGGCCCAAGCAGTGGCAGGCCGAGCACTTCGTACAGCTGGGCGGTCCGCAGATCATCGACCAGGCCGCCGCCGAGGGCGGCAAGCGGCTCGGTGACATCCAGAACGGCGAGTGGGTCAAGCACCACGCGGTCAGCCTCAAGGGCATCAACTCGGTCAAGGCGCGGGTCAGCAACGGCAGCGGCGCGACCGGCACGATCTCCTTCCGGTACGACTCCACCACCGGGACCGAGGTGGCTCGGGTGACCGTGCCGAACACCGGCGGGTGGGACAACTACACCGAGGTCACCGCCCCGGTGACCCGCCCCAACGACGGGACCCACGACCTGTTCCTGGTCTTCACCGGGGGCGGTGGGGCGATCCTGGACATCGACAGCTACACCTTCGTCGGACCGGGCATCGGCACCGGCGGACCCACCGGTCCCCGGACCGGTGCGATCAAGGCGCTGAACAAGTGCATCGACATCAACGCCAGCGGCACCGCCGACGGGACCCGGGTCCAGACCTGGGACTGCAACGGTGCGACCAACCAGACCTGGACGGTCGGCACCGACGGCACCATCCGGGGACTCGGCAAGTGCCTGGACGTACAGGCCAGCGGTCTGGTCAACGGGACGAAGATCCACCTCTGGACCTGCAACAGCAGCGGCGCCCAGCAGTGGACGGTCCAGGCCGACGGCAGCCTGCGCAACCCGCAGTCCGGCCGCTGCCTGGACATCCCCGGCTCCAGCCTCACCAACGGGGTCCAGTTGCAGATCTACGACTGCAACGGCACCGGCGCCCAGCGCTGGACGCTCCCGTGACCCACTGAGTAGCCACCACCCGAGCAAGCCGGGCTGGTGTCCGTCAACCACGGACACGGACACCAGCCCGGCGCCCCCCCTCCCACCCCGCCCCCAAGATCAGCACTCTTGTAGAGAAAGAGGGGCCAATCCGTCGCGGATAGCCACTCTTTCTCTACAAGAGTGGCGAGGGCTGGGGTGGTGGGAGGTGGTGGTGCAGGATCACCGGCTCGTGGCGTATCGGGAAGTTGACCGAGTTGGCGATGAAACACTGCCGGTTGGCCTCCCGGTGCAGCTCCCGCGCCCGGTCGACCTGGTCGGCGGCGGCCACCGTGACACGGGGCCGGAGCACCACCTCGGTGAAGTGCCCACCCCCGCCCGAGGTACGGGTGAGGACCCCCTCCGGCTGGTCCACGTAAGCGGTGACCACCACCCCCGCCACCGCACAGACGTGCAGGTACGCCAGCAGGTGGCACTGGGACAGCGCGGCGACCAGCAACTGTTCGGGATTCCACCGGTCGGCCTCGCCACGGAAGGTCGGATCGGCCGAACCGAGCAGCGGCGGCAGACCCGACCCGGTCACCTCGTGGGACCGGCCGTACGCGCGGTAGTCGGCGGTGCCGCTGCCCCGGTCCCCGGTCCAGGTGAGCGTCAGCGGGTAGCGGTGCGATGTTCTGGGCACGATCACTCCTTCGGCCGAGAGACGGCTATCCGATCTCCGCGTGCGGGAGCCGAACGGCCGCGCGTAGGGTGCCAACCGGAGGTGCGGACAACGGGGGGTGCGCGTGGGCCGGTGGTACGACAGATGACCATTGTGCCGCGCGCCGTGTCCCGATCCGGTGCCCTGCGCCACGAAGCCCTCTTCTACCGCGACGACGACGACTACGTCACCGGCGTACGGACGTTCGTCGAGGCCGGGCTGGCCGCCGCCGAGCCGGTCCTGGTCGTCGTTCCGGAATCCCGACACGAGGCGCTGCGCCGGGCGGTCGAGGCGATCGCTGTCCCGCGCCACGCGGTCGAGGTGCCGCGCGAGGCGGGCGACGGCGACAAGCCCGAGGTGCGGTACGTCGACATGGCGACCGCCGGGCGCAATCCGGGCTGGATCATCCCCGGCATCCTGCACGCCTTCCTCGCCGAGCACCCGACCACCCGGGTACGGATCGTCGTCGAGCCGATCTGGCCGGGCCGGGCAGCGGTCGCGTACCCCCGCTGTGTGCAGCACGAGGCGCTGGTGAACCTGGCCCTGGGCGACGAGCCGGCCAGCATCCTGTGCCCGTACGACGCGGTCGCGCTGAACGCCGACGTGATCGCGGACGCGGCCAGCACCCATCCGGTGCTGATCCGGGCCGGTGTACCCCAGGGCAGCGCCGGTTACGGCAGCCCCGAGGCGGTGGTCGACGCATTCAACCGGCCGTTGTCCGAGCCGCCGCTGACCCCGTCGACCCTGCTGTTCGACCGGGCCGGGATGGCCGGGATGCGGGCCCTGGTCGCCGCGCTCGCCGGTGAGGCCGGTCTCGCCCCGGACCGGGTCGCCGACCTGCGGCTCGCCACGAACGAGATCGCCACCAACGCGGTCGTGCACGGCGGTGAACCGGCGGTCCTGCGGGTCTGGGCCGAGCCGACCGGCATGGTCTGCGAGGTCATCGGCACCAGCGTGCTGACCAACCGGCTCGCCGGTCTCCTGCCCGCGGCGCCCACCAGCGAACAGGGGCGGGGCCTGCTGCTGGTCAACCACCTCTGCGACCTGGTCCACGTGCACACCACCGACGAGTCGACCACCGTACGCCTGCACATGCACTGGTGACCGGGCGTCGGTGTCCCGCCGACGTCCTAGCCGAGGGCGGCCACCGGCGAGTCGGACAGGCCCGCCAGCAGGGCCGCCGGGTCGTCGAAGATGGCCGCCGCGCCGGCCCCGGCGAGTTCGCTGCGCCCGGTCCCGCCGCAGGTCAACGCGATGCACGGGATGTCGAGGTCACCGGCGGCGGCGACGTCCCAGACCGAGTCGCCGACGAAGACCACCCGGCTGCGGTCCAGCCCGGCCCGATCCAGGGCCGCCGCCAACAGATCGGGACCCGACCCCCGCACGTCGGGGTCGGTGACCGAGGTGATGCCGTCGATCACGTCGTCGGCGAGCAGGGCGGCGCGTAGCGCGGCCAGCTCACGTTCGGTCGCCGACGTGGCCAGCACCACCCGTAGCCCACGCGCGGAACAGGCCCGGAGGAGTTCCGCCGCGCCGGGCAGGGGACGCAGCCGGTCCCAGAACTCGGCGAAGAGGCTGTCGTGGCCGTACCGGATCCGCTCGTCGGCGTCCCGGTCGCGTTCCGGGCCGAGCAGGTGTTGCAGCAACCGCTCGGAGCCCATACCGAGGGCGCGGTGGATGGCCGCCATCGGGATCTCCTGGTCGGCCTGGCGCAGTGCCTCCCACCAGCTCACGGTGTGCAGGTAGGCGGTGTCGACGAGCGTGCCGTCAACGTCGAACAACACCCCTGCGGGTCTGTCGATCTCCATGCCACCTACCTGTGTACGTCGGGATCACCCTCCGCTGTCAGTATCTCGAACCAGACGGTCGAACCGCGTACGGTCGGGTCGGTCCCCCACGCGTCGCTGAGCTGCTCGATCAGCCCGAGTCCCCGCCCCCGACTGCTCAGGGTGTCGGCACGGGCCCGGGTCACGGTGCCCCGGGTGCCCTGGTCGGCCACGGACACCAGCAGCCGCTCCGGGCTCAGGTCGATCTCCACCCGCGCCGCCGTCCCGGCGTGCAGCAGCGCGTTGGTGGTCAGCTCGCTGGTGCAGAGGACCGCCGCACCGATCACCGACTCGGCCACCTGCCAGGTGGTGAGCTGGGTGGTCAGCCACTGCCGGACCCGCCCCGGTGCGGTCGGCTCGGCCGGCACCTCGAACGCCGCCGAGCGGCTCGGGGTCAGCGCGTGCTCGACCGCCAGCACCGCGGCGTCGTCCTCGCTCGACCCCGGCACCGCCCCACTGGCAACCGCGCAGAGCGTACGGGGGTCGCTGACGGCGGCCGAGGCGACGGCGGTGGCGAGGGCGGTGAACCCGTCGGTCAGGCTCTGCTGCCGCCGCTCCACCACCCCGTCGCTGAACAGCAGCAGCGTGTCACCGGGCAGGAAGGGCAGGGTGCTGGTCGGGCGATGACCGCCCAGTCCCAGCGGCACCCCCGGATGCACCTCCAGATACTCGGCGGTGACCGGCCCGCCGGCCGGGGCGCGGCGCAGCAGCGGGGTCGGGTGACCGGCACTGGCCAGGGTCATCAGCCCGGTGGCGGGTTCGATCACCCCGTACACCACGGTGACGAACAGCTCGTCCCGCCGGGCGTCGGTGCCCAGGCTCTCCACCAGCCGGTCCAGGCCGGACAGGACGGCCGCCGGGTCCGGGTCGCTGAGCGCCAGGGCGCGCAGCGCGGCCCGTACCTGGCCCATCATCGCGGCTGCGTGCACGTCGTGCCCGGCCACGTCGCCGAGGACCACCGCCAACCTGCCCCCGCTGAGCCGGAAGGCGTCGTAGAAGTCGCCACCGGCGGCGTTGCCGTCGACCCCGGTGTCGTACCGGGCGGCCAGCCGCAGCCTCGGCAGGTCGGGCAGGTTCTCCGGCAGCATGCTGCGTTGCAGCAGTTGGGCGGTGCCGTGCTGGTTCTCGAACCGGCGGGCCCGCTCTGCGGCCTGGGCCACCAGTTCCGCCGCCGCGGTCAGCAGTGCCCGCTCCGCCGGTGACCACGGGTGGGGGCTGCGGTAGCCGACCGTCAGCGCCCCGCGCAGCGACACGGTACGCAGCGGCAGCGCGGCCAGCGCCTGGATCTTCTCGTCGTGCCGGTCGGTGGCGGTCGGCAGCAGCGGCTGACCGTTGTTCCAGTAGCGCGGGGTCCCGGCGATGGCGGTGCCGATCAGGGGGGCGGGGGACTCCGGCGGGTAGGTGCGCCACAGCGGGGGGAGGCGCTCGTCGGCCTCGTCGAGCAGTTCGCCCCGGACCCGCCGTACGCCGCGCCAGTCGACCCCGTCGTCCACACCGAACGCGACCTGGTCGGCGTCGAACGATTCCAGGGCGTACCGCAGGGCCGCCCGGGCCACGTCGTCCAGGGTGAGGGTGCCCGACAGCGCGCTGGCCAGCTCGCTGAGGCTCTGTAGCCGCCGGGTGACCTGGGTGCTCTCGACGGCGATGACCAGGGTGCCGATGATCCGCCCGTCGCCGTCCCGGACCGGCGAGTAACCCCGGGTGAAGACCGCCTGGTCGGCGTGGTCCGGCTCGCCGGGTTCCGCCGGTAGCTGGCCTTCCTTCTCCAGGTAGCTCGTCCCGGTGCGGTAGACCCGTTCGATCTCGTCACCGATGCCGGGCAGGTGCCATATCTCGGAGAAGACCTCGGCGGCGGGACGGCCGAACGCGTCCGGGTGCTTGCCACCGATCAGTTGCGCGTAGCCGTCGTTGTAGATCAGCGCGAGGTCGTCGCCGTACGCGAAGGTCATCGGGACGGACGCGGAGAGCACCAGGTCGACCACCGCACGCAGGGCCGGATCCCACCGGTCGGCCGGGCCCAGGGGGGTGTCCGCCCATCGGATCCCCGCGTCGGGCTGCCGCGATGATTCGGGCGTCGGGGACAGACCGGTCCGCCGGGAGGGGGGAGCGGGAACCCGCCCGACCGAGCCTGGCATGACAGCAGCCTAACCGGCCGGCACGAACCCGCCGTCGATCAACGGGCCGCGGGGCGGTTCCGGCGTTTCCACCGGATCGGGGACACCGCGGTACGCGAGCCGCCGTACGCCGCCGCCGGGTCCGGAATGAACCAGGGCCAGCCGGGTACGCGGGCGGCGGTGGTCCAGTGACGGGAGGGACGCCAATGCCGGGAATCCTCGCGGTACGGCAGGTCGAAGTCGCCACCGAGCTGACCGAGATCTGGAATTCGGTGCTGCTGTTCGTGCCCCGACTGATCGGGTGCGCGGGCATCCTGATGCTCGGCTGGCTGTTGGCCCGGTTCGTCCTGCGGATGGCGATCAGGCTGCTCGACCGGTTCGGCTTCGACCAGGTCGTCCAGCGTGGCGGGCTGGGGCGGCTGGTGGCCCGTACCCGGTACCGGCCGGCCACCGTCCTCGCCCGGGTGGCGTACTACCTGTTGCTACTGTTCACCCTGCGGCTGGCGTTCGCGATCTGGGGTCCCAACCCGGCACACGACCTGGTCGAAGCCGTGGTCGGCTGGCTGCCGCAGGCCTTCGTCGCGCTCGTGGTGGTGGCGGTCTCCGTGGTCATCGCCAACGCGGTGCACGACCTGATCACCGACGCGCTGGGCCGGGTCTCCTACGGCCGGCTCCTGGCCGACGTGGTGTCGCTCCTGGTCATCGCACTAGGGGTGATCGCCGCGTTCGTGCAGACCGGGGTGGCCCGGGCGGTCACCGTGCCGGTCCTCGTCACCCTGCTCGCCACCGTGGCCGGCATCCTGATCGTCGGTGTCGGCGGGGGGCTGGTCGGCCCGATGCGGGTGCGCTGGGAGGAGTGGCTGCGGCGGGTGGCCGACGAGGCCCGGCAGCGTCGGGCACGTGCCGAGGCGTACCCGCGCGGCACGGACCCCGGTTCGCCGTACGCCGAGCCGGCGGTCACCGCCCGTGCGTCGGTCCCGCCACTGACCGGAGCCACCTCGGCCGTTCCCACCCTGGCCGACCCCACCCTGGCCGACGTGCCGACCTCGCCGGCCCCGGATGGCCTGCTGGGCTCGTACGAGCCGGCCTCGTCCGGTCCGACCGGCGGGTACGAGCCCGCGACGGACCGGCTGAACGCCTACGAGCCGCTGTCGGACGGGATCTCGACCCCGTACGAGCCGCTTCCGGACACGCTCACGGCCGGCTACGAGCCGTTGCCGGACGGGATCTCGACCGCGTACGAGCCGTTGCCGGAGGGGATTTCGACCGCGTACGAGCCGTTGCCGGACGTGCTGGCGGCCGGGTACGAGGTGGCGCCGGAGGGGCTGGCCTCGGTGGCACCGTCAACGGACGGTGTGCCCGCCTACCAGCCGAACCCGATCACGGAAGGTGCCGCCAGCCACCCGTCCGACCTGCTGACGCCGGCCCCGGAGCGGCCCACCGGCGGCGCCGACGAGGCGTCCCGGTAGTCCGGAGCCCGCTTCCCGGCTCAGGGGTTCCGGTGTGGGGTCAGGCCGGACTACTCGGCCGGTGTGGCCTCCGCCGGCCGGCGGCGCATCGCGTCGTCGGCGAGGATCGTTGTCGCCACCATCAGCGCCACCACGATGCTGAACAGCCAGGAGGCGTCGGGCAGGACCTGGGCGGCAACGGGGGCCTGGAGCGCGGTCAGCAGGAAGCCGACCCAGGCCAGGCGGCGTTGACGCGCGGAGAGCAGACCGGAGCGTTCATGCATCTCAAGAATTCTGCCGGGTGTTTTCCCGTTCGCCCGTCGTCCGATCGGCCGATTCTGGGGGAGCTGTCCGGATTAGAGGGCTCCGGGGCCCGCCGTACCGGAAGCGGCAATACTCCGGTTGCTGAATATTCCGGGTAGCGGTACCAACCGGGGATCCGGAAAGATCGCGAGACGTGCCAAACCGCCCCCGCCCCGCCCTGCTCATCCTGGCCTACCTGGCCTTCGTCAGCCTCGGCCTGCCCGACGGCCTGCTCGGCGTCGGCTGGCCGTCGATCCGCGCCGCCTTCGCGGTGCCGACCGAAGCCGTCGGACTCCTGCTCACCGCCGGCACGATCGGTTACCTGACGTCGAGCGTCGCGGCCGGTTTCACCCTCGCCCGGGTCGGGGTCGGCTGGCTGCTGGCCGGCAGCACCGCGCTGGCCGGCATCGCCCTGACCGGGTACGCGCTGGCGCCCGTACTGACCGTCATGATCGTCAGCGCGCTGGTGCTGGGGCTCGGCTCCGGTGCGGTCGACTCCGGGCTCAACGCGTACGCGGCGAGCGCCTTCGGACCTCGACACATGAACTGGCTGCACGCGTTCTTCGGCCTCGGGGTGGCCCTCGGCCCGTTGATCATGACGAGTGCGATCAGTGCCGGACTCTCCTGGCGCTGGGGTTACGGCATCGTCGCCAGCGCTCAGGTCCTGCTCGCCCTCGCGTTCGTGCTCACCGTACGGGCCTGGGACCGCCGCACGGTGACGCCGGACGGGACGTCGGAGCAGGCGGCCGGACCGACCCGGCTACCGATCGCCGCCACCCTCGCCCTGCCGGCGGTCTGGACCGGGGCCCTGGCGTTCGCCGTCTACGTGGGCGTCGAGGTGGGCGCCGGACTCTGGGCCTTCCTGCTGCTCACCGAGGGACGTCACGTCAGCGGGACGGTCGCCGGCATCTGCGTCTCGATCTACTGGGGCAGCCTGTTCGTCGGGCGAGTCGTGCAGGGGCTGGTCGCCGAACGGTTGGGCAGCGTCGCCGTGCTCCGGGGCAGCCTCATCGGGATGGCCGTGGGCGCGGCGCTGGTCGCCGTACCGGGGCCGGGCGCACTGGCGGTGACCGGGCTCGCCATCATCGGCTTCGCCGCGGCCCCGGTCTTCCCGCTGCTCACCCTGACCACGGCCGACCGGGTCGGTGTCGCGCACGCGGATCGGACCATCGGCCTGCAGATCGGCGCCGCCGGTCTCGGCGGCGCCCTGCTCCCGGCCGGAATCGGGGTCCTGCTCAGCCGGCTCGGCGTCGAGACGCTCGGGCCGTCCCTGCTGGTGCTCTCGCTGATCCTGCTCGGTCTCTACCTCGCCTCCACCCGCCGGGCACGGACCCGGACCGTCCCGGCCTGACCAACGCCCACGTCAGTCCGCCTGACCGGAGCCCACGTCAGGACGGTCCGTTGCGACCGGTGGTCGACGGCCGGTAGGCGCGCTCCGGGTCGGTCATCTCCTCCCGGGCGGCCTCGTCGCTCGGCAGTACGTCGTCCGCCTCGGCTCCGTTGCCGAACGTCGCCTCCGCGCCCGCCTCGTTGCCGGTCATGTCGTCCACCTGGCCGTCACCCGTTGACGCGCCCATCGCGCGCTCCAGGTCCCGCAGGGGTAGGCGTTCGTCGTCGCGCCAGACGGAGCTGTCGTTGTCGGTCATGCTCTGGCCGTACCCGGCGGCCCGACCGGCAAACCGGTGGTGCCCGCCGGGAGATCCCGACGGGCACCGGTGCGGATTGCGAGGGTTCCTACGGCTGCGGCCGGTCCACCTGGCCACGCCAGGCGCCGGTCTCGACACCGCCACGAGCCTCGATGAAGTTCTTGAACCGCTGCATGTCGCCCTTGATCCGGCGGTCCACCATGCCGAGCTTGTCGCCGGCCTTCTCGGTCATGCCCTGCGGCTCGAACTCGAGCTGGAGGGTGACCCGGGTGTGCCCATCGTCGAGCCGGTGGAAGGTCACCACGCCGGCCTGGTTGGTGCCGTTCGTGGAAGTCCATGCCACCCGCTCGTCGGGTAGCTGCTCGGTGATCCGGGCGTCGAACTCACGTTCCACCCCGACGATCCCGACCTTCCAGTGGGTCATCGTTTCGGAGACCTGGCGGACCTCCTCGACTCCCTCCATGAAACGGGGAAAGTCCTCGAACTGGGTCCACTGGTCGTACGCGGTCCGTACGGGGACGGCCACGTCCACGGATTCGGTTACCGCACTCATCTGACTGACTTCCTTCCTCGTCTGCCGGAAACCCACCGCATCCCGCGTGTACGCGGGGACGGGTCACCAGCGCTGTGTCTCGTTCGGATGCCCGAGCACCGCCCAGACCTCGGAGACCGTACGGAACTCGGTGTCCGGAGGCAGTTGGTCCAACTGGGCGAGTATCTCGTCCGGCGCCTCGTTGTTCTCCGCGCTGCGGCGCAACGCGTCCCGGTCACCGGGCAGCGCGGACAGGCTGATGAAACGGCCCAGCCGGCTGCGCTCCTCGACCTCGACCGAGGTCATTCCCGCGGGCGCCCCGGAGCGGGTGTCGGCACTCGGCGCCCTGGTCGAGCCCGGCTGGTCCTCACCAGCGGGCTCCGGCTCACGCCACTCCTCGGCTCGGGAGCCGGCCGTGTTGTTCACCGTGCTGGCCACCTCCCGGCTCATCTCGTCGTCGAGCCGCGGTCCGTGTTTGCTGTTGCCCCGGTCCATGTCCTATGCGCTACCCCGAGGCCCACCCGGTAAACCGAATCGTCGAACGGTCGCGCCTGAACTGGGCGAACGCGTTTGGTGGCGGTGGTGCCGGGAAGAGTGAGGGTTGGCCGACGACAGTCGGGGCCGGTACGGACCGGTCCGGGACTCCAGGAGGATGACATGCCGGGACGTGAGGTGCTTCCGAGTACGTTGCAACGCTCGCCGGACAAGGCCCAGGACACCTGGGTGAAAACCCACGATTCGGCGGTGGAGACGTACGGCGAGGGCGAACGGGCACACCGGACCGCGTACGCGGCGGTGAAGCACTCGTTCGAGAAGGTCGGCGACCACTGGGAGCAGAAGGAGAACGGCCACAGGGGCCCGAGCGACGAGCAGGCCGCCGGTGGTGGACCGGCCCGTCGGGCACCCACCGCGGGTGGTGTCGACGCGAACGCCACGAAGGACCACCTGCTGGAGGTGGCGAAGAAACTCGACGTGCGGGGCCGGTCCCGGATGAACAAGTCCGAGCTGGTGGGCGCGATCCAGAAGGCGAACAACCGGGAGACCGCACGGTCCCGGAAAAAGTAGCGGGTGGGCGTGCCGGCGGCGGTCCGGTCGGGTCACCAGCGCCCGGCGGGTCCGCCCGGCGCGGCGATGTGCACCACCTTCGTCACAGTCAGCTCGTCGAGCAGCTCCGGGCCGTACCCGAAGCCCTGGCCGCTGCCCCGGCGGGGGTGGGCGGCGCCGCCGGGTGCCCCACCGAACACATTGTTGATCTTCACGGTGCCGACCGGGAGCTCCCGCCAGGCCTGCTGGGCGTGGGTCATCGACCCGGTCAGCACACTCGCCGACAACCCGTACGGTGAGTGCGCGGCCCGCGACAGCGCCTCGTCGAACGAGTTCACCACCAGCACCGGGGCGACCGGGCCGAAGGTCTCCTCCCGCATCACTGCCATCTCGTCGGTGCAGTCGACCAGCACGGTGGGCGGGTAGAACGCCCCCGGCCCGTCCGGCACACTTCCGCCGGTGCGTACCCTGGCCCCGTCCGCGACCGCCGCCCGCACCTGGGCGTCGACCGTGGCCCGCTGCCGGCGGTCGACCAGCGGACCGACCTCCGTACCCGGATCGCGTCCCGGTCCGACCCGCAGCGCCTCCGCCCGCGCCACCAGCGCGTCGACGAACTCGTCCGCGACCCCCCGCAGTACGTAGATCCGCTCGACCGCGACGCAGAGCTGCCCCGAGTTGGTGAACGCGCCCAGGGCGGCCTGCTCGGCGGCCCAGCGCGGGTCGACGTTGTCGTCCACGATGAGCGGGTCGCTCCCGCCGTTCTCCAGCAGCGCCTTCGCCCCGGTGCCGGCACAGGTCGCGGCGATCGACCGCCCGGTGGCGGTGGAACCGACGTGGGCGACCACGTCGACCTCCTGGGCGGCCAGCGAGGCGCCTACCCGTGCACCCCCGGTGAGCAGCGACAGGACGCCCGCGGGCAGGTGTGCGGCGAAGAGTCGGGCCAGTAACCAGCCGCTCACCGGGCTGCGCTCACTCGGCTTGAAGACCACCGTGTTGCCGGTGACCAGGGCGGCCCCGAGCAGGCCGCAGGAGACCGCCACCGGGTCGTTCCACGGCGTCAGCGCAGCCACCACCCCCCGGGGCTGGACCGCCATCAGGTCGATCGCCTCGGGGTTGCCGGCGAGCGCCTGACCACGGTGGATCGGGCCGAGTTCGGCGTACTGGCGCAGGGTGCCGACGCCGGCCTCGACCCCGCCCCGGGACAGCCCGATCGGACGTCCCATTTCGGCGGTCTGTGCCTCCGCGAGTTGATCGGCGGAGGACTCCAGCAGATCCGCCACCCGGTGCAGGGCGGCACCCCGGGCCGCCGCCGGGGTAGCGGCCCAACCGGCGGCGGCGACCCGACTCGCCTTCACCGCCGCCGCCACGTGCGCCTCGGTGGCCTCCGGAACCCGGGTCACCTCGGTGTTGTCGGCCGGATCGATGACCAGCAGGTCACCGGTCTCGCCGGCCGCGCTCCACACCCCGTCGATGAGCTGCTGCACCTCGTACATGGCGCGCTGGATGCCCCGGTCTGGCGCTGACAAACGCCGTTTCGCCGGGTTGCCCGGCCACTACGAGGTGATGTTGCGATGCCGCGTACGCAGCTTGAACGGCATCAGCGCACTCTCGATCTTCGTCGCGGTGGTCATCTTCGAGGCACCCTCCCGGCGCTCCTCGAACCTGATCGGCACCTCGAGGATGGTGTGCCCGAGCTTCGTCGCCAGGTAGTGCATCTCGACCTGGAAGCTGTAGCCGTTGGACTGCACCCGGTCCAGCCCGATCGCGCGCAGCGAGTCCGCCCGCCAGATCTTGAAGCCGGCGGTCAGGTCGCGGATCCGTACCTGGAGCAGGGTGTGCACGTAGAGGTTGGCCCAGCCACTCAGGGCGCGACGGTAGAGCGGCCACGCCTCGTCGAGCTGCCCGCCGGGCACGTAGCGTGAACCGATCACCACGCCGGCCTGGGTGGACAGCAGTGCGCCGAGCATGCCCGGCAGCGCCTCCGGCGGGTGGGACAGGTCCGCGTCCATCTGGGCCACGAAGTCCGCGCCGCCGTCGAGCGCCCGACTGATCCCGTCGACGTACGCCCGCCCCAGGCCCTCCTTGCCGGGCCGGTGCACGACCCGTACCCGGTCGGGGTGCTCGGCGGCGAGTTTGTCCGCCACCTCGCCGGTTCCGTCCGGGGAGTTGTCGTCGGCGATCAGGACGCTCAGCCCTGTCAGTGGCAGAGCCAGCAGTCGGTCGACCAACAAGGGCAGATTGCCCGCCTCGTTGTAGGTGGGGACGACGACGGTGAGCCGCTCATCCCGCCACGGGGATGGCAACTGCACGGGTTCGATCATTACGGACATCCTCGTTCTGCCGACAGCGGTCAGGGGAGAGGGTAGTTGCGTGGGTAACCCGGCGCGACCACCGGGCCATCCGCGTACATCCTGTTTACCACCATTGCGCGGGGCGGCCATATGCCGTACCACGTGCGGGAGGGCGTTCCGACGGGCCGTTCGAGCGGGTTGTCGGGAGTGTCGCACCGTTATCGCAACGCTACAAACGGCGCTGCGTCCGGTCACGCACGGCGTTGTCGAACACTACCCAACGCAAGCGCGGGTCACCGCGACCCGGCAGGAACGCTACGGCGGTCGGTCCGGGGATTCCGGTTAGCCGGGCGCCGACTCGGGTACCGGTGCGGAGCGCGTAGTGGGCGAGAAGCAGGGCGCACAGTGGCCGCAGCAGCCGCCGGGGGCGGGCTGGGCGGCCCGGCGAGCGGGCGGAACCCAGGTTTACTCCTCCTACCCGAGGGAACCCGCCCCCCGTGCGAAACGATCAGGTCGACCCGCATCAGCGCAGGTCAGGCGGCACGATCGCCGGCCCCGCGCAGGGGCGACCTGAACCGGGACGGGACCGCGACGAGCCGGAGCGGGAGGGGCTGATCCGCCCCCCGCTGTTCGACGCGGTGCTCTTCGACCGGGACGGCACCCTGGTGCACGACGTGCCGTACAACGGGGACCCGATGCTGGTCGAGCCGGTGCCGGGTGCCCGGGAGGCACTCGACCGGCTGCGCGCGGCCGGTTTGCGCCTCGGCGTGGTCACCAACCAGTCCGGCCTCGCCAGGGGCCGGTTCAGCCATCGTGACCTGGAGCGGGTCAACGCCCGGGTGGAGGAACTGCTCGGCCCGTTCGACACCTGGCAGATCTGCCCGCACGGCGAACCGGGCCCGGGTGTCTCCGGCTGCCGCTGCCGCAAGCCGTCACCCGGCATGGTCTCCGACGCCGCCCGCGCCCTCGGCACCACACCCGACCGTTGCGTCCTGGTCGGAGACATCGGTGCGGACATGATCGCCGCAGGGGCCGCCGGAGCGGCCGGAATCCTGGTGCCGACGCCGCAGACCCGGGTCGAGGAGATCGCCGCCGCCCCGGCCGTCGCCGGTGACCTGCCGGGTGCGGTCGACCTCATCCTGCGCCGCCAACGACTCGTCTCGCCCGCCCGTGACAGCGTTTCCACCGGTGCCGACCGGCTCGCGACCGAGCCGACCCCGGTCGCCGCCGGATCCCGGCGCCGGCCGCGCTGCGTCCTGGTGGCCCGGCCGGACTCGGCCGGAGACGTGCTGGTCACCGGGCCGGCGATCCGGGCGGTGGCGGCCGGTGCCGACCGGGTGGTGATGCTCTGCGGACCCCGGGGTCGGGCCGCCGCCGAACTGCTGCCCGGCATCGACGAGCTGATCGAGTGGCCGCTGCCGTGGATCGACCCGCAACCGACCCCGGTCGACCGGTCCGAGGTGGACCGGCTGACCCGCCGGCTCGCCGAGGTCGGCGCCGACGAGGCGATCCTGTTCACCTCCTTCCACCAGTCCGCGTTGCCGCTGGCCCTGGTGCTCCGGATGGCCGGGGTCGGCCGGATCTCGGCGATCAGCGACGACTACCCGGGCTCGCTGCTGGACGTACGGCACCGGGTGCCGTTGGGCATCCCGGAGACCGAACGCGCGCTCTCGCTCGCCGCCGCCGCCGGATTCCCGCTTCCCGAGGGGGACGATCCGGCGCTGCGGTTACGGGCCGAGTGTCTGGAGAGCGGACCGACCGACGGCGCGCTCGCCGAACCCGGTTACGTCGTGGTCCACCCCGGTTCGTCGGTGGCCGCCCGCGCCTGCCCGCCCGACCTCTGTGCCCGGATCGTGACCGCGCTCGCCGCCGCCGGACACCGGGTGGTGGTCACCGGGGGACCGGGCGAGGGTGCGCTCAGCGCCCGGGTCGCCGGCCGGTCCGGCGTCGACCTCGGCGGCCAGACCTCGCTGACCGGACTCGCCGCGATCATCGCCCGCGCCGGGTGCCTGGTCGTCGGAAACACCGGGCCCGCGCACCTCGCCGCCGCCCTGGGTACGCCGGTGATCAGCCTCTTCGCACCGACCGTCTCGTTCGGACAGTGGGGTCCGTACCGGGTGCCCACGGTCCGACTCGGCGACGCCGCCGCCGGCTGCCGGCACACCCGGGCCACCCGTTGCCCGGTGCCCGGTCACCCGTGCCTGTCCCGGGTCGCGCCGGACAGCGTCGTCGAGGCGGTCCGGCTCCTCGCCACCGACCGATTGCCGGCCGACACCACCGACCGACCCCTCGTCGGCACCGCCGACCGACTGCTCGCCGGCGCCACCGACGGGTCGCTTGCCGGCGTCACGGTCCGGGTCCCCGGCGGCACCGCATGAACATCCTGCTCTGGCACGTGCACGGCTCATGGACCACGTCCTTCGTGCACGGCAAGCACCGTTACCTGGTGCCGGTCACCCCCGACCGGGGCCCGTACGGGTTGGGCCGGGCCCGGACGTACCCCTGGCCGGACACGGCCGAGGAGGTGACCCCGGAGCAGCTGGCCGACGCCGACGTGGATCTGGTGATCCTGCAACGGCCGGAGGAGTTCGAGCTGGCCGGGCAGTGGCTGCGCCGCCCGATCGGGGGCTCGTTGCCGGCGATCTTCGTCGAGCACAACACGCCCAAGGAGGGCGCGGTGCCGAACAGCCGGCACCCGATGGCCGACCGGGACGACCTGCTGATCGCCCACGTCACCCACTTCAACTCGCTGTTCTGGGACACCGGCGGCACCCGGACCACGGTTGTCGAACACGGCATCGTCGACCCGGTGGCGAGCTACACCGGCGAACTCGACCGCCTCGCCGTCGTGATCAACGAACCGGTACGCCGAGGCCGGGTCACCGGCACCGACCTGCTGCCGCGCTTCGCCGAGGTGGCCCCGCTCGACGTCTTCGGGCTGGGCGTGGCCGGTCTCGGTGACCACCTCGGCCTGCCGCCCGAACGGCTGACCACCCACGACGATCTCCCGCAGAGCCGGATGCAGGCCGAACTCGGCCGGCGCCGGGCGTACCTGCACCTGTGCCGGTGGACCTCGCTCGGGCTGAGCCTGATCGAGGCGATGGCCATCGGCATGCCGGTGGTCGTACTCGCGGCGACCGAGGCGGTGGCGGCGGTGCCACCGGAAGCGGGCGTGCTGTCCACCCGGGTCGACACCCTGCTGGCCGCCGCCGCGCACCTGATCGACGAGCCAGCGGCGGCACACCGGCTCGGCGCCCGGGCCCGGGAGACCGCCCGGACCCGGTACGGCCTGGACCGCTTCCTCACCGACTGGGACCGGCTGCTGGAGGAGGAGCTATGCGGATCGCGATGATCTCGGAGCACGCCAGTCCGCTCGCCACGCTGGGCGGGGAGGATGCCGGTGGGCAGAACACGCACGTCGCCGAGCTCTCCGCCGCGCTGGCCGCGGCCGGACACGACGTACGGGTCTACACCCGGCGGGACAGTGCCGACCTGCCCGAACTCGTACGGATGCTCGACGGGGTGGCGGTGGTGCACGTACCGGCCGGTCCACCCGAGCCGATCGTGAAGGACGCGCTGCTGCCGTACATGAAGGAGTTCAGCCGCTGGCTGGTCGCGGCGTGGCGGCGCGACGACTGGGTCCCCGACGTCGCGCACGCGCACTTTTGGATGAGCGGCCTCGCGGCGATCACCGCCGGCCGGCAGACCGGCGTGCCGGTGGTGCAGACGTACCACGCGCTGGGCACGGTCAAGCGGCGACACCAGGGGGCGGCGGACACCAGCCCGGCCCGCCGGATCGGTTACGAACGCGCCCTGGGGCGGGCCATGGACCGGGTCATCGCGCAGAGCCAGGACGAGGTACGCGAACTCGTCCGGATGGGCGTGCCGCAGGACCGGATGGTGGTGGTGCCGTCCGGGGTCAACGTGGAGAACTTCTCCCCGGCCGGACCCGTCGCCGCCAGGGAGACCGGCCGACCCCGGGTGTTGACCGTCGGCAGGCTGGTGGAACGCAAGGGCTTCCAGGACGTGATCCGGGCGATGCGCGCGGTACCGGACGCCGAGTGTGTGATCGTCGGCGGGCCGCCGGAGGAACTGCTCGGGGAGGACCCGCAGGCGCGCCGGCTGCGGGCGCTGGCCCGCTCGTGCGGCCTCGCCGACCGGGTACGCCTGGTCGGTGCGGTACCCCGCGAGGAGATGCCCCAGTGGTACCGGTCGGCGGACGTCCTGGTCGCCGCCCCCTGGTACGAACCGTTCGGGCTGACCCCGCTGGAGGCGATGGCCTGCGGCGTACCGGTGATCGGCACCCGGGTCGGCGGGCTCATCGACACGGTGGTGGACGGCCGGACCGGTGACCTGGTGCCGCCGCGCGACCCGAGCGCGCTCGGCGCCGCCATCGCCGGCCTGCTGGCCGACCGGACCCGCCGGTTCGGTTACGCCCAGGCGGCCCTGGACCGGGCCCGGCAGCAGTACTCGTGGCGGCGCGCCGCAGCCGAACTGGGCGGGGTGTACACGGCGGTCAGCGAGGTGCGGCGGCCGAGCGGGGTGGTGGCCTGATGACGCACTCCACCGAGGTGATCGACGCGCACCTCGCCGGTCTGGCCTCGGCACTGCTGCCGTACCGGCGGGTGGCGGGCGACCTCGCCCGGTGGGGCGACGAACTGGCCGACCGGCTCGCCCGGGGCGGGCGGCTGCTGGTCGCCGGGAACGGGGGCAGCGCCGCCGAGGCCCAGCACCTCGCCGCCGAACTGGTCGGCAAGCTGCGGGCGGACCGGGCGCCGCTGTCCGCGATCGCGCTCAGCGCGGAGACCTCCTCGCTGACCGCGATCGGCAACGACTACGGCTTCGAGGAGGTCTTCGCCCGGCAGGTACGCGCACACGGCCGCCGCGACGACATCCTGCTGCTGCTGTCGACCAGCGGGCGCAGCGCCAACCTGATCCGGGCCGCCCGCGCCGGACGGGAGGCCGGGTTGCGCTGCTGGGCGTTCACCGGGCCGGTGCCGAACCCGCTGGCCGAGGTCTGCGCCGAGGTGCTCGCCGTACCGTCACCGGACCCGCAGGTGGTGCAGGAACTCCACCTCGTCTCGGCCCACCTGCTCTGCGAGTACGTCGAACTGGCCCTGCCCACCGCGCTCGGCGTACCGGCCGGTTACGCCGCACTGCCGCTCGTCGACCCGACACCGGGCGGGAGCGGAGGAGCCGACGGCGTCTTCGACACCACCGAGCCGCAGGTGGTGGATCCGCCGCTGGTCGACTCCGACCTGGTGGTGCCGGGGGTGGTGGATCCGCCGCTGGTGGAGCGGGAGCCGGGGGAGTGGCAGCCGGGGGAACACCGGCCGGTCCGCTCGCGGCGTACGCACAGCCGAGGGCCGAACGGCCGTGGAGCCGGGCCGTGACCGGGCAGTTGGTGGTCATCGGCGACACCCTGCTCGACCGGGACGTGGAGGGTGTGGTCAACCGGCTCTGCCCGGATTCCCCGGTGCCGGTGCTGGACGAGAGCACCCACGTCGACCGGCCCGGTGGCGCGGGTCTGGCCGCCCTCTTCGCGGTCGGGCAGGGCTTCGAGGTCGCCCTGGTCACCGCGTTAGCCGACGACGCCGGTGGCGCCCGGCTGAGCAGCCTGCTGACCGCCGCCGGGGTGCAGGTCTACGCGCTGCCGCTGCCCGGCGCCACCCCGGAGAAGATCCGGTTGCGGACCCGTGGCCGGGTGCTGCTGCGACTCGACCGGGGCGGTGCCGCCGGTCCGCCCGGCGAACCGAGCGAGGCGATCCTGGACCTGCTCGCCGGGGCGGCCGGGATCCTGGTCAGCGACTACGGGCGCGGGGTGGCGGCCCAGCCCGGATTGCGCGCCGCCCTGGCCACCGCGACCGCACCGGTGGTCTGGGACCCGCACCCGCGCGGCCCGGCGGCGGTGCCCGGCGTCAACCTGGCCTGCCCGAACGAGGTCGAGGTACGCGAACTGGCCGGCGGTACGCCCGGCGCGTCCCGCCTGATCACCGCCTCCCGGGGAGCGAACGGGCTGCGCCAGCGGTGGCGGGTCGGCGCGGTCGCGGTGACCCTGGGCGGGGACGGTGCGCTGCTCTGCCACGCCGGCTCGACGCCGCTGGTGGTGCCGTCGCCGACCAGCGCGGACGGGGACACCTGCGGGGCCGGGGACCGGTTCGCCGCCGCCGCGACCGTGGCACTGGCCCGGGGCGCACTGGTCTCCGAGGCGGTGCAGCAGGCGGTTGCCGAGGCGTCCGCGTACGTGGCCGGCGGGGGTGTGGCGGCTGCCGTACCGGCCCCGGTGCCCGAGCCGGTCTCGGTCTCGGTTGCCGGTGGGGAACAGAGGATCGGTGCCGCGGCGGCCGGTGCACTGGTCGCCGAGGTACGCGCGACCGGCGGGACCGTGGTCGCCACCGGTGGCTGTTTCGACCTGCTGCACGCCGGCCACGTGGCCACCCTGGAGGCCGCCCGCCGGCTCGGCGACTGCCTGATCGTCTGCCTCAACTCCGACGCGAGCGTGGCCGACCTGAAGGGCCCCGACCGCCCCCTGGTGCCGCAGTACGACCGCAGCCGGCTGTTGGCCGCGCTCGGCTGCGTCGACGCCGTGGTGATCTTCGACGAGTCCACCCCGCACGCGGCCCTGTCCTGGCTGCGTCCGGACATCTGGGTCAAGGGCGGCGACTACGGCACCGGCGGCGGCGACGAGCCGGACCTGCCCGAGGCCGGGATCGTCCACCGGTGGGGTGGGCACACGGTGGTGGTGCCGTACCTGGACGGACGGTCCACCACCGGCATGATCGCGCTGGCCCGTACGGCTGCGCGACGCCTGACGGGAGGAGCGCGATGACCGCAACCATGCCGGGCGCCGGTCCGGCCGTACTGATCAGCGGGGGGTCCAGCGGGCTGGGTGCGGCGGTGGTCACGGCCGTGGCCAAGTCCGGCGGCCGGCCGTACGTGCTGGACCGGCAGGCGCCCGCCGACGGGGTGCCGTGGGTGGAGTGCGACCTGGCCGACACCCGCGCCGCCGAGCAGGCCACCCGACAGCTCGCCGAGCAGGCCGGTGGGCTCGACGGGCTGGTGACCGCCGCCGGCATGGACGTGCCCGGCCGGCTGGTCGACCTGCCCGCCGAAACCTGGGAAAAGGTGGTCACGGTCGACCTGCTGGCGACCGTGGCGGTGGTCCGGGCGGCGTTGCCGTACCTGGAACGCGTCCACGGGACGGTGGTCACCGTCGCCTCGACGCTGGGCGTGAAGGCGGTCAGCGACGCGACCGCGTACTGCGCGGCCAAGTTCGGGGTGGTCGGCTTCACCCGGGCGCTGGCCGCCGAGCTGGCGGGCTCGGTCGGGGTCACCCTGCTGGTGCCGGGCGGGATGCGTACGGCCTTCTTCGACGAGCGTACGGAGCAGTACCGGCCGGGTGCCGACGCGGTGCTCAACGATCCGGCGAGTGTGGCCTCCGCCGTCCTGTTCGCGCTCAGCCAGCCGGCCGGCTGCGCGATCCGTGAACTCGTGGTCTGCGCCGAGCAAGAGACGTCGTACCCGTGATCCTGGTCCTGCGGGCGCTCGGCGTGGGCGACCTCGCGACCGCGGTCCCGGCGCTGCGCGGCCTGCGCGCCGCGTTCCCGGACCGGACCCTGGCCCTGGCCGCGCCGGCCTGGCTGGCGCCCCTGGTCGACCTGGTCGGCGGGGTCGACCGGCTGGTGCCCACCGACGGCCTGGACGGGGTCGACTGGCCGGGACCGGCGCCGCACTGGGCGGTGAACCTGCACGGGCGCGGGCCCCGGTCGCACCGGGTGCTCCAGGCCGCCGGGCCGGAGCGGCTGTGCGCGTTCCACAACCCGGAGGCGGACCACACCGACGGTCCGCCGTGGTCGGCCGACGAGCACGAGGTGGACCGCTGGTGCCGGCTGCTCGACTGGTACGACATCCCCGCCGACCCGACCGACCTGGCCCTGAGCCGGCCCAGCCCGCACCGGGTGCCGGTCGGGGTGACGGTGGTCCACCCCGGCGCGAAGATCGCGGCCAAGCGCTGGTCGCCGGGGCGGTTCGCGGCGGTGGCGGCGGAACTGACCCGGGCCGGGCACCGGGTGGTGGTGACCGGCTCGGCCGCCGAACGTGACCTGGCCGAACAGGTGGCCCACCGGGCGGACCTGCCCGGTCCGGCGGTCCTCGCCGGGCGGCTCGACCTGGCCGGGCTGGCCGCGGTGGTCGCGCACAGCCGGCTGGTGGTCAGCGCGGACACCGGTGTGGCGCACCTGGCGACCGCGTACGGCATCCCCTCGGTGGTGTTGTTCGGCCCGGTCCGCCCCGAGCACTGGGGTCCGCCGGCCGACCGGCCCTGGCACCGTGCACTGTGGGCCGCCGCGATGGCCGACGCGGACGATCCGGGGCTGCCGGGGCTCGACCCGGAGGTGCCGGACCAGGTGCCGGTCGACGGGGACAGCGAGCGTTCCACGACCCATCCGACGCTGGCCGCGATCGGCATCGAACAGGTACTCGCCGCCGTCGACGAGGTCGACCGGGTGGGGCGGACCCGCTATGCGGTTGCGACGTAGCGACCCGGCGAAGCTCGGGTACGGTCGGCGTCGCCGCGGTCGCGGCGTGAGCTTCGTCGACCCCGGTGGCCGCCCGATCCGCGACCCCCGGGAGCTGGACCGGCTCCGGGGACTGGTGATCCCGCCCGCCTGGCGGGACGTGTGGATCTCGCCCGACCCGGCCGGGCACATCCAGGCCACCGGGATCGACGCCGCCGGACGCAAGCAGTACCTCTACCACCCCGAATGGCGGGTACGCCAGGACGAGGCGAAGTTCGACCACGTGCTGGAGGTGGCCGCCAGGCTCCCGGCGCTGCGTGCCCGTCTCGGCGCCGACCTGAGTGGTCGGGGCCTGGGTCGGGAACGGGTGCTGGCCACCGTGGCGAGCCTGCTCGACTCCGGCACCTTCCGGATCGGCAGCGACCAGTACGCGGCCGGCGACGACCCGACCTTCGGCGTCGCCACGTTGCGTCCGGAGCACACCCGTACCCGGCGCGGGTGCGTGGTGTTCGAGTTCCCGGCCAAGGGCGGCATCGCCCGGGTGCAGCGGGTCGACGACGCCGGCCTCTGCGCCGTACTGCGGGACCTGCGCAGGCGGCGGCGTGACGCGGACCGGCTGTTCGGCTACTGGGACGGCCACGGCTGGCGGGACGTACGCAGCGACGAGATCAACGAGTACCTGCGGGCGGCCAGCGGTGGCGAGATGACCGCGAAGGACTTCAGAACCTGGCACGCCACGTTACGGACGTCCCTCGCGCTGGCGCGGCAGGGGCCGGAGCGGTCCGAGACCAGGCGCAAGCGGGTGGTCGCCGGGGTCATGCGTGAGGTGGCCGAACTGCTCGGCAACACCCCGGCCGTGGCCCGGGCGTCCTATGTGGACCCGAGGCTGATCGACCGCTACCACGACGGTCACACGGCCGAGATCGATCCCGACGGCGCACCGGAGGCCATCGAACGCGCGGTGATCGAGTTCCTGTCGGACTGAAACAGGGGCGCGAGGTACAGATTCGTTCGAGTCGTTGATCAGCGGTCGGCGGTAGCCTGGCGCCTGCAGGGAAACTAACGCCTTCGACTCGTACATCGTCTTTGATGTACGTACATCAAAAACGATGTACGAGACTGACGCGTTCGTGGTTCTGGGGTGTCCCGCATTACTAGGATCGCCCGGTGAAGACGCCACCGCTGCCGCCGGAAACCCTCGACCGCCTGCCGGGGCTGGCCGACCTCGGCCGGACCGCCACCCGACTGCACCCGCGTCCCGGCGAGGTCGGCGTGCGGGACAGCCACGTCGGGGGACCACTGTGGTGGCCGGCGGACGAACCCTGGCCGACCTGCGCGGACCCGTACCAGGTGCACGAGGAGGTGCCGCTCCCAGCCGAGCTGGTCGAACGGATGCGGGCCGCCGAAGCACGCCGTACCGTCTCGCACCAGCTCGCCGACGGCGAGCGCGAGGTGCACGACGAGATCGCCGACCTGGTCGGGGCGGGCTTCACCGGCTGGGGTTCGCGTGACGGCGGCCCCACGGTCGGCCACCGGTACGTCGCCCGCCCGCACCCGACACCCCACCCGATGCCGAGATCCTGGCCGAGCCGCCAATTGGCGAGATCGGCGACGACATCTACCTGCCTCGCCCGTGCCGGCTCCACCCGGAGCAGGTCGTCGAGTACCCGTTCCCGCAGGAACTCCCCGACCCTCTGCGCGAACGTGTGGAAGCGTCCGGCGTCAACTACGTCAGCACGTTCATGGCGCCCGGCTGGAAGGTCGGCGGGTACGCCAACTGGAGTCTCACCGACCTGGGCACGACACTCTGCCCGAACTGCGCCGGCCCTACCACCCTGGCCCTGGTCATCGACTCCAAGGAGTACGACGGTGGCACCCGGGACCGGTGGCGCCCGGTCGAGGAGCAGCACCTGGAGTGGGCCGACCCCCGGCGGTTCGATTCGCAGGAGCCCACCGGCATCCAGGTCGGCAGGTGGGGTGCGCTGCGGATCTTCGTCTGTCCGCGCTGCCCGGACATCCCGTACCTGCTCGACCTCCAGTGAGCCGGCCCGTGGGACGCGGTCAGTCCAGGGCCGTCCGGAACCAGCTCACCAGGAGTTCGAGCACCTTCCGGCGACCGTCGAAGGTGGCCAGGTCGTCGCGGCGGTCGTACTGCTGGCTCCGGTTCGGATTGTCCCGGTCGAGGGCGGCGAGCATGCCGGGGGCGAGCCAGAAATACTTGGCGGCGGCGCCGAGCAGCACCGCCCGGCGTACGGTGCCGGCGTCCACGGCCGGGGCGAGCCCGCGCTGGTAACCGGCGCTGACCTCGGTGACCACGTCGTCGAGCAGGTCCACGTCGACCAGCCCGTCGAAGAAGGTGTCCAGGATCAGGTTGGCGGCGTCCTCGCCGATCGGCCCCGGCCCGACGAAGGTCCAGTCGAGCAGCACCGGGCCGCCCTGGTCGACGATCAGGTTCATCGGCCAGACGTCGTGGTGGCCCAGCGTCCGGGGCAGCGCGTCGGTGGCGGCGAGTACGTCGTACCGCCGCTCCCACAGCATCCGGAGCCCGTCGCGGAGGTCGGCCGACCAGGTCTGCACCGCCACCGGGTGATCCCACCGTGGCGTCTGCGGCACGGGCCGGGACGTCGTGTACGCCCGCAGCCAGTCCCGCGACAGCCAGGCCGGTTCCGTCTCCCGCCCCAGCCACGAGGAGTGCGCGACACCCAGCCGGTATCCGAATTCACCCAACTGCTCGGGTGAGCACTCCATGCCCGCCCGCCCGGATACGTCCTCCAGCCACAGCGCCACCGACCCGTCGGCCCGGTCCACCGCGTCCAGCAGCACCGGTGCCCTGATCCCGGCGGTCGCGTACGCCTGCGCCGCCAGCCCGGTGCGGTAGGCGAGCACCTCGCGCCGCCAGTAGTTCCAGTGCGTCGGGTCCGCGCTGGTCGCCCAGTGTGCGGGGTGGTCGTCGCGCCGGTTCGGCGTCGCGATCTTGAGAATTGCGGTGTCGGTGTCCCGCCGTACCCGCCAGATGCCGCCGGTGGCCGCGTTGAACGGGTTGTGCCCCAGCGGCTCCATCGACCACCCGGGCCGGATCAGGTCTTCGGTCGGCTCCGGCACCCGCCCAGCCTAGGGTCTGCCCAAAACCCGACCTAGACGCCCTCAAACCACCCGCCCTGCCCCGCCCCGCCCCAGACCGGGCCGCGCGACGATCTTGTACTTGTGGTGGGACACAATCCGGGTGAGTGCCCTGATTCCGGGCGCCACAAGTGCAAGATCGTCGAGGTCTGGTGACGGCTACCTGTTGGCGAGCGTGGCAAGGAACGGGATGAGCGCGCCGGCCAGTTCCTCCGGTGCCTCCTCGGCCATGTGGTGACCACTCTCGATCGGCCCGCCGCCCCGCAGGTCGGAGGACCAGTCACGCCAGATCGCGAGGACGTCGCCGTACAGGTACTCCAGGTCGTCGCGGGTGGACCAGAGGACGAGGGTGGGGCAGTCGATCCGACGGCCGTTCGCCCGGTCCGCGTCGTCCGCCGCCCGGTCCACCCCGAGGCCGGCGCGGTAGTCCTCCAGCATGGCCCGGACGGTGGCGGGGTCGTGGATCGCCGCCCGGTAGTCGGCGTGGTTCTCCGTGCCCATCCGGTCCGCGTCGCCGCCGTACCAGGCGTCGGGGTCGGCCAGGATGGCCCGCTCGGGCTTGTCCGGCTGGGCGAAGAAGAACCAGTGCCACCAGGCGGCGGCGAATCTGCTCCCCGCTCGGGCGAGGGCCTCGCCGATCGGCACGCAGTCCAGCACGGCCAGTCCGGTGACCGCGTCGGGCGCGTCGAGGGCCAGCCGGGTGGCCACGTAACTGCCCCGGTCGTGGCCGACCACCGCGAACCGCCGATGTCCGAGGCCGCGCATCAGCGCCAGGACGTCGCCGGCCATCGCCCGTTTCGAGTACGGCGAATGGTCGTCGGTGGTGGCGGGTTTCGAGGAGCGGCCGTACCCGCGCAGGTCGGGGCAGACCACGGTGTGCCCGGCCGCGACCAGCAGCGGCGCCACCCGGTGCCAGGTGGTGTGCGTACGCGGGTGGCCGTGCAGGAGCACGACGGGTGGCCCGGCACCGCCACTGCGTACCCGCAGCTCGGCGGGACCGACGTCGATCATCTGCAGGTCGAAGCCCTCGAACATCCGATCACTGTGCCCAGCCCGGACCGCCGGCAATCATCACCGGTCACCGGGGTGGCAGCGTGTGTCCTACCTGCCGGGCAGCAGTGCGTCGACCAGGGCGCGCAGTGGCTCGACCAGGTCCTGCTCGGTGGCCGACGCCAGCGGTTGCAGCGGGGTCGACGTCGTACGCAGTACCGCGAGCCCGATGGTGGCGGCCAGCACCATCTGGGCCTGGAGGAGCAGCCGGTCGCTGTCCGGCTCGTCGGGTCGCCAACCGGCGGCGGCGGCCAGTCGTTCACCGGACTGGTGCAGTACGCCGAGCCGGATCTCGTCGGCGCGGGTGTCCCCGGAGGAACGCAGGAGCAGTGTCAACTGACTGGGGACTCCCGAAGTCGGGAGGCCGGCGACCTGGTGTGCGATGGCTTCGGCAATCCGCTCGAACGGCACCTCGCCGGTGGTACGCCGCAACTCGTCACCGGCGGCCCCCAGGCAGGCCTCGAACAGTCCCTCCTTCGACGCGAAGTAGCGGCTGATCAGGGCGACGTTGACGCCCGCGTCGTCGGCGATGTCCCGTACGGTCGTCGCCGCGTAGCCGTCGCTGCCGAAGCGACGGCGGGCCGCGTCGAGCAGGAGTTGACGGGTCTCGGTCGCGTCCCTGCGCCGACGCGGGGTCGGGTCGGTGGCGGTCGGAGCCGCCTTCCGGGTCACGCGGCCGGGGGGCTGTGCGGTCACGGCACGTCCTCTCTCGCTCTTGCCGCCAGCGTAACCGCCCCGACACATGATGTAAACGATTGTTGACTTGTGGTCGTGAGCGGACCCGGTCCCCCCGTGCGGCGGGCGGCGCGCCGAGCCGGAGGTGTGACGTAAACGATTGTTGACTTTAGCTCCGAGCTGCGGATACTGGGCTAAATCAGCAAGCGTTTACATCTAGTTTCGGGGATCTCATGACCCAGACCATCGAGGAGCCGCGTAACACCGGCTCCACCGTCGGCGTGGCTCCACGCGCCAACAGCACGCTCCTGGTGGTGTACCTGTCGTTGGGCGGCCTCGCGTTCGCGGTGCTGCAGTCGCTGGTGGCGCCCGCGATGTCGACCATCGCGCGCGACCTGGAGGTCTCCACCGGGGACATCAGCTGGGTCCTCACCGCGTACCTGCTGGCCGCGTCGGTCCTGACGCCCATCCTCGGCCGGCTCGGCGACATGGTCGGCAAGCGTCGGGTCCTCATCGGCATCCTGGCCACCCTCGCCGTGGGCACCCTGCTGGCCGCCCTCGCCCCGAACCTGGCCGTGCTGATCATCGCCAGGGCGCTGCAGGGTGCGGCGGGGGCGATCCTGCCGCTGTCGATCGGCATCGTCCGGGACGAACTGCCCCGGGAACGGGTCGGCGTCACCGTGGGCCTGCTGTCGGCGATCTTCGGTGTCGGTGCCGGTGTCGGCATCGTGGCCGCGGGTCCGATCGTGGAGCACCTGTCGTGGCACTGGCTGTTCTGGCTGCCGCTGGTCCTCGTGGTCATCGCGCTGCTCGGGGCCATCTTCGGGATGCCGGAGTCGCCCGTACGCACACCGGGCCGGCTCGACATGCTCGGCGCGTTCATCCTGTCGGTGTCCCTGGTGTCGCTGCTGCTCGCGGTCAGCAAGGGACAGGGCTGGGGCTGGGGTGAGCCGAAGACCATCGGCCTGCTCCTGCTCGGTGCGGTCGCCCTGGTCGTCTTCGTCCTGGTCGAGTTGCGGGTACGGGAACCACTCATCGACATGAGCCTGATGCGGATCCGTGGGGTGTGGGCCACCGACCTGGTCGCCCTGATCCTCGGCTTCGCGATGTTCGGTACGTTCGTGCTCGTACCGACGCTGCTCCAGCTCCCCGCCGCCACCGGGTACGGGTTCGGCAAGTCGGTGTCCCAGGCGGGACTGTTCCTGCTGCCCACCGTCGTGATGATGGTGGTGTTCGGCCCGTTGGCCGGCCTGCTCGACCGCCGGTTCGGCCCCAAGGTGCCGATGTTCCTCGGCACCGTCTCGGTGGTCGTCGCGTTCGTCCTGCCCGCCCTCGCCCACGGTGCGACCTGGCAGGTGCTGCTCTCCGGGGTGCTCACCGGCGCCGGCATCGGCCTGGCGTTCGCGGCGATGTCCAACGCCATCATCGAGAGCGTCCCGGCCGCGCAGACCGGTGAGGCGAGCGGGGTCAACACCATCGCGCGGACCATCGGCAGCAGCATCGGGGCGGCCGTGGTCGCGGCCGTCATCACGTCCAAGAGCACCCCTGAGGGCCTGCCCATGGACTCGGCGTTCACCACCGGCTTCTGGGTCTGCGCGGGTGTGGCCGTACTGGCCGTGTTCGCCGCGCTCGCCCTGCCGTCGGCGCACCGCCGCCACCAGCAGGCCGTCGCGGCTGGCGTGGACGACCTCCCGCCGGAGCCCGTGGAGCTGCACCTGCCGCACGCGCACCGGTAACACCACTGCCGCACGCGCACCGGTAACACGGGGACGCGGGCCCCGCGACGCCGATCGGCCCGTACCCCGGGATCCCGGGCCCTGGCCACCCACGCCGGTGACACGTCCGGGCGGACGTGTCACCGGCTGGTGTGGACGCCGGTCCTCCGAGACAATGGGCCATGGGGATCATGGGACCCGAGGACGCGGGCTGGGCGGGAACGTTGCGCGAGGTCGCCGAGCGACAGCGGGCCGAGTTGGACCTCCACCTGCCCGGTTGGCCGGTCTACGGGCTGGCCGACTCGGTGGAGTCCGGCTGGTTGGCCGGTTGGTCGCGCCAGGACGGCACGGTCGTGGCTGTGGAGATCGGCTACGGGCTGCGGGTGGACGACACCTGGCTGCTGGTGGAGACCCAGCCCCGCGCCGGCGTGCTGTTCCACTCCCTCGACTGGGTCCTCGCCCTCCGGTTCGCCGCCGACGGACGGGACTACCCGGTGCCGGGGGCGTTGCCGGCGGCGTCGGACCGGGAGCTGCCGGAGGCGCCCCGGTCGCGTCCGGTCGAGCTGACGGTCGACGCGACGCCGACGTCCGCACAGGTCCAGCGGGTGGACGGGTACGTGGTGTGGCGGGTCGTCCTCGACGACGTGGTGGTGACGGTGACCGGGCGGGGGATCTCGACGCTCCCCGCCCTGGTCCGCCTCACCGACCTCGGCTCGTACGCGTCCCGGCGGAACGAGGCCCTGGCGGCGCTCGCCGCCGTTGCCCGACCGGAGGAGAGGACGTTGACCGGCCCGGACTCGACCGAGCCGCTCTGGGCCCACCACGGCCTGCTGTCGATGACGATCGCCGACCAGGCGGAGAGGGCGGCGCGGCTGGTGTTGAACCGTCCCTTCGGTCAGCTACCCGCCGACTGGGGACCGCGCTGGGAGGCGGCGATCCGCCGGCAGCGGCAGCTTCGCGACCAGGGCACCGCCGACGCCCGCGACGCGGTCACCGCGATGGTCGCGCAGATCGGTGACCTCCAGGAACGCGCGCCGTGGTGGCAGCGGGCCGGGTTGCGGCAGCGGGCGGTCAACGAGGTGGTCTGGGTGACCGCGACCGGCGAGCAGAACGTACGCAGTGCCGCCGCGCAGCGGGCCTGGGAGGTCCACCGCGACGGCGGTCTCGACGCCTGGCAGGGCTGGGCCGACACCCTGCCGGATCGGTGACGTCAGTCGTTGAGCACCGAGGCGAGCCGGTCCCGGAAGCGTCGTTCCGCGTCGCTGACGGTGTCGCCGCCGAGGCCGAGGATGCCGCCGCTGGGCGCCGCCGACACCACCTGGTCGGCGATCTCGACGAGCCAGTGCTCGTACGCGCCGACCTCGCCCTCGTGCACCTTGTTCCCGAGCAGGGTCACCGCGCTCTTGGCCCGCAGCAGCACGTCGTCGATCAGCGCCTGCGGATCGTCCGGTTCGATCACCGGTAGTTCCTCGCCGGTCTCGGGGTCACCGGCGCGGGCGATCACCTCGCCGGCCACCGCGGCGACCAGCGGGCTGGCCGACTCCCGTCCGGCGGAGATCGCCTCCAGGCCGGCGGCGTTCTCGTTGCGGGTGCGCCGGGAGCCGTTCGACTCGGCCGCGCTCGCCGCGGTCAGCACCGCCTGCGGCAGGCCGACGAGCAGCCCCCACTCCTCGTCGGAGAAACCGAGCTTGGTGAATACCGGCTGGTCGGTCACGGCATGCCCCTTTCGCGTACGTCGATCAACAAGCGAGGCCCGGCGGTCGGCATCGGTCGCCGCACCGGGCTGAGTCGGATCAGGTGACAGGTTAGATCAGGTTGGTGCTACGCCGTGTTACCCCCACGGGCGTTCGCCCAACCCGGTCTCCTCCTGCAGGTCAGCGACCGCCCTTACCGAACATCGAGCGGATCGCCGCGATCAACAGAAGTGCACCGAGTACGGCACCGAGCAGCCGTACGCCGGGAACGTCGTACCAGCTTGTTTCCTGCGCGGCGAGCGGAATCTGACCCATCCGAGCATTGTCGTACGGCCGCCGGAACGGCGCATCCCGCTAATAGAAAGGTTTATTGACTATTTCTTGGGCCGGTGTGACCATGGCAGCACGCGCCGCGACCGGACCGGCGCGTATTCACTGTGGATAACGGGGGGTACGGAGCCTGATGAGCACACCGACGGGCGGCCTTTCGATTCTGGCCGCGGCGGTCCTGCAACCGGGTTTCGAGGGCAGTGCCGCTCCGCCGGACTGGGTGCGCCGCTGGCTCGGTGAGGGGCTCGGTGGGGTCGCCCTGTTCGCCCGCAACGTACGCGACGCCGAGCAGGTTTCCGCGCTCACCGCCGCCCTGCGGGCCGAGCGGTCGGACGTGCTGGTGGCGATCGACGAGGAGGCCGGTGACGTCACCCGGTTCGAGTCGCGGCTCGGCAGTTCCCGGCCCGGCAACCTCGCCCTCGGCGCGATCGACGACCCGGACCTGACCGAACGGGTGGCCCGTGACCTCGGCGTCGACCTGGCCGCCGCCGGGATCACCCTGAACTACGCACCGGTCGCCGACGTCAACTCCAACCCCGACAATCCGGTCATCGGCGTACGCGCCTTCGGGGCCGACTCGGCCCTGGTGGCCCGCCAGACCGCCGCCTGGGTACGCGGACTCCAGTCCGCCGGGGTCGCCGCCTGCGCCAAGCACTTTCCCGGCCACGGTGACACCAGCGTCGACTCGCACATCGACGTACCCCGGATCGGGGCGACCCGCGACCAGCTCGACGCGGCCGAGCTGCCGCCGTTCCGGGCCGCGATCGACGCCGGGGTGCAGGCCATCATGACCGGGCACCTGCTGGTCCCGGCGATCGACGGGCAGTGGCCGGCGACCCTGAGCCGCCGGGTGCTCAACGGCCTGCTCCGGGAGGAACTCGGCTTCCAGGGCGTGGTCATCACCGACGGGATCGAGATGCGGGCCGTCGCCGACCGCTACGGACTGGAGGCGGTGGCCGTACGTGCCCTGGCCAGCGGGGTCGACGCGATCTGTGTCGGTGGCGACCACGCCGACGAGGAGACCGCCCGCCGGTTGCGGGACGCGATCGTGGCCGCCGTCATCAACGGCGAGCTGCCCGAGGAGCGACTGGTGGAGGCCGCCAAGCGGGTCGGCCAACTCGCCGCCTGGACCACCGCCGCCCGCGCCGACCTGCCGGCAGGTCCTGGCTCGGGGCCGGACGGGTCGGTCATCGGGCTGGCGGCGGCCCGACGTGCGGTACGCCTGACCACGACCGCCGACGCCGTCGCGCTGCCGCTGGCCGGTCCGGTGCACGTGGTGGAGTTCGCGCCGCCGCGCAACATCGCGATCGGCGCGGAGACACCCTGGGGTCTGGCCGAGCCGCTGGCCGCGTTGCTGCCCGGCACCACCTCGGTCCGGCTCACCGCCGAGGACCTGCCCGCCGGTGATCGGCTGCCGTCGTCCCTGCTCGCCCCGGCGGTGGGTCGCCCGCTGGTGCTGGTGGTCCGGGACCTGCACCGGCACGACTGGATGGCGGCGACCGTGGCCCGGGTGTTGGCGGTACGACCCGACACCGTCGTGGTGGAGCTGGGGGTGCCGGAGCTGGTCACCGGCCGGCTCCACCTGTCCACGTACGGCGCCACCCGGGCCGGTGCGCGCGCCGCCGCCGAACTGCTCACCGGTCGCTCCTGAGGGGACGGTCGGCACCTCACCGGGCCGGTCCGGGGTCGGATCTGCGGTTCGGATCCGATCGGCGTCAGTCCATACCGGAATCAATCCAATCTTTACGAAGGGTGCCCCCACCTTCACGTCGAGTCGCGGTATTGTCCGTCCGGTGACCCCTCGCTGGCAGCGGGCCGCGATGATGCCGTCCTGGATTCGCTGGCTCCCGTGCTCCTTCGTCTATCTGACCGTCGTCCCCGGTCCGGTGCCGTTCCGTCGCTCGGCCTGGCACGGTCTCGTGCCCTGGGACGACGCGCTCTGGTGCGATCCCGGTGATGTGGAGGAGTGGGTGACCCGATCGCGGCACCGCCATCCTCGCCGGGAGGCGGCCCACGCGGAGTTGCACGCGCGCCAGCACTACGACTGGCTGATCGAGGTACGCGGCGCGCGGATCGAGCTGTTCGGCGAGATGTGCCGGCGCCGGGACCTGCCGATCCCGCACACCGTCGGTGAGCTGTTGCCCTGCCTGGCCGGGTTCGGCCTGTTCGAGATCGTGCACGACGGCGCCACGGACGACCCGTGGGTACGACCCCGCCTCGACCAGGATCCGCTCGACGTCCTGCCGCTCTCGGTCGAGGAGCGGGAGCTCGAGCTCCGCGCCCAGCGCGACGACCGGGCGGTGCTGGTCGCCATCGCGGTCCGCCGGCTGGCCCAGCGCACCCGGCGGCGGTGGCGGCGGCGGACGATCAGCACCAACCTCGCCGGTCTGGCCGAGGTCGCCGGTCTGCCGGTGGAGCAGACCCGGCAGGGCCTGACCGACCTCGGTGGCATCGCCGATGTGGAGGTGGACTGGCGCGGCGGCGACGGCCGGGTACGCCTGACCGTGCCCTGGCCCGACTTCCGGTCGCGGTTCCCGTTCAACGCGCTGCCCGCACCGGAGCACGCGGTCTAGCGGGGCCGGCGCACACCCGTCAGCCGCGCGGGCTCAACCGGTCCAGCTCGGTGAGCAGCCGGTCCACCTCGTCGGCGGTGTTGTAGTGGTAGACGCTGGCCCGTACCGCACCGCCGGTGTCGCGCAACCCCATGGTCTGGAAGTACTCGTAGGCGTAGTAGTCACCGGCGGAGACGCAGATTCCGAGCGCACCGAGGGCCGCCGCGGTATCGGCCGGTGCCTGCCCGGCGACCCGGAACGAGACCGTGGGCCAGCGGTGCCGGGCCGAGCCGTAGACGGTCACCGCCGGCAGCCCGGCCAGCCCGGTCAGCAGCCGTTCGAAGATCGACTCCTCGTACGCCCGTACCGCGGTCAGGCTGGCCCGCAGCCGCGCCGGACGGTCGGCGGGCGTGGCCGGGTCGGCGACGCCGGCCAGTTCGGCCAGCCCGGCGAGGTGGTCGACGGCCGCCCGTACCCCGGCGAGCAGGGGGAAGCTCGGGGTGCCGAACTCGAACCGGTCCGGTGCCGCGTCCGGCGACGGGATCAGCTTCGCCGGCCGCAGCGGCTCCCACACCCCGGGCGCGGCGACAACGGCGGCGAGGTGCGGGCCGGACCACTTGTAGGCGCTGGTGACGAAGAAGTCCGCCCCCAGATCGGCCAGGTCCGTCGGGGCGTGCGGGGCGGCGTGTACGCCGTCGACGTAGACCAGGGCGCCGGCCGCGTGCGCGAGCTTGGCGATCGCCGGTACGTCCGGCACGGTGCCGATCGCGTTGCTGCCCCCGGTGACCGCGACCAGGCGGGTCCGTTCGGTGATCAGATCGGCGTACTGGTCGACCGGCAGCTCGCCGCTGTCCCGGTCGAACTCCGCCCAGCGTACGGTCGCACCGGCGGCCTCGGCGGCCTGTGCCCAGGGACGGACGTTGGAGTCGTGGTCGAGCCGGGAGAGCACCACCTCGTCGCCCGGCCGCCAGTTGCGCCCCACCGTCCGGGCCACGGTGTACGTCAGCGCGGTCGCGCTCGGCCCGAACACCACCCCTTCGGGCACCCCGCCGACCAGGTCGGCGATCGCCGCTCGGGCCTGCGTGACGTACCCGTACGCCCGCTGTCCGGGTACGAACGCGGTGCTCCGGTTCGCCACCGCCGTACGCATCGTCTCCGCCACCACGTCGGCGACCCCAGCGGCCACCTGGCTGCCCCCGGCCCCGTCGAAGTGCAGGTAGCCCTCGGCGAGAGCGGGGTAGGCGGCCCGTACCCGGGCGATGTCGTACGGCATGTCAGGCACGATATCCGGTCGAAGATCGTCGCGGCGAACGCGCTCGGTCGCATCACTCTCGTACCCTTGTGAGGGTGAATAGCCCCCGCAGGTATCCCAGAATGACGTATGTCCGTCGAATCACCGGTCTTGCCGCTGGTCTCGCTCTCGGTGCCGCCCTGCTCGCCGGCTGTAGCTCCGAGGGTGCCTCCACCGACTGTGGCATCGACCAGTGCACGGTCACCTTCGAGCGCGGCGTCGAGGCGAACGCCTCGATCCTCGGAGTCAACGCCAAGCTGGTCAAGGCCGAGGGCGACCAGGTCACCCTCGAGGTCGCCGGCGAGCAGCTCACCCTGACCACGGGCCAGCAGGCCACCGAGATCGGCGGCATGGCGGTGACCCTGGAGAGCGTCACCGACCAGCAGGTCCAGGTACGGATCGGCAAGCTCTGATCTCGTAGCGTCCGCTGCGGTGACGTGCGGTGGCGGTTGGGGTGACCCCGGCCGCCACCCGGCGCCTTCGGCGGGGTGCGGTGGGCGACGTTTGGAAATCGCGCCTTCCGGTCAATGACAGGTCCATGTCGATGACCCGTGGCGCCGAAGCCACCGCCTCCCGTGCCGCCTCCCGCGCCGCGAACAGCCCCGCCCTGGCCGCACTGGCTCGGGCCGGGTTCGTCGGCTACGGGATCGTCCACCTCCTCTTCGCCTGGCTGGCCCTGCAGATCGCCTTCGGCAAGGCGGCCGACGACGGGGACCAGTCGGGCGCCCTGCGTACCCTGGCCGAACAGCCGCTGGGCCGGTTCCTGGTGATCGCGATCGCCGTCGGCCTGCTGGCCATGGCGATCTGGCAGGCCTTCGAGGCCGCCATCGGACACACCGAGGACCGGGGCCGTGAGCGGGTGCTGGAGCGGGTCGCCTCCGCCGGCCGTACTCTCGTCTACCTCTACTTCGCCTGGACCGCGTACCAGGTGTTCAACCACGCGAACTCGTCCAGCGCGGACAAGCAGCAGGCGCTGACCGAGGAACTGATGGCCTCCTCCGGCGGTCGCTGGCTGGTCGGCGTGGCCGGGCTCGCCCTCGCCGCGCTCGGCATCGGGCTGGTGATCTACGGCGTGAAGAAGCGGTTCGAGAAGCACCTGAACACCGGCCAGATGAGCCCGCAGACCCGGACGCTGAGCCGCCGGCTGGGCGTCGCCGGTTACAGCGCCAAGGGCATCGCGTACGGCATCGCCGGGATCCTGTTGGTGACCGCCGCCGTCAAGTACGACCCGGACCAGGCCCGTGGTCTGGACGCCGCGCTGCACACCCTGCGGGAGCAGTCGTACGGCACGCTCCTCCTGTCGCTGGTCGCGCTCGGCATCGCGGCGTTCGGGGCGTTCTGCTTCGTGCAGGCGCGGTATCGCAAGGTTTAGCCCGAATAGAACTGGTTAATTTGGGCAAACTGTTGCAATTGCTCAGAGGTCGAGCCACCCGTACCGCCTGACCGGTGTTCCCCCGCAGGCCGGCGCCAGCCGCCAGCCCCGCGCGGGACACCGGTCAGCTCTGCGTGTTGCCGGCCGGGTCCCAGGGGAGAAGAAGTCGTGCCGGACGTGCCCGAATACGCCGAAACCCTCGCCGCCGCGCTGGGTGCCGCGGCGATCGCCCTGCTGGTGGCCGAGGTGCTCTACCGCCTGCTGCACTGGCTCGGCCGACGCTCGCTGTTACTGGTCGAGCTCTCCGAACACGGGCACCGGCCGTTCCAACTCGCCGGCACGGTCTTCGCCGTACAGGTCGCGATCCGGGGCAACACCGACTACGCGGTGGGCGACACCTGGCGCGAGGTCCTGCTGCACCTGCTGGTCCTGGGCATCATCGCCGGCGCCGCCTGGCTGGTGGGTGCCGTACTGCTGGCCGCCGAGGACACCGCCCTGGCCCGGTTCCGCGTCGACGTACCGGACAACCGGCAGGCCCGCCGGATCAAGACCCAGGTGGTGATGCTGCGCCGGGTCACCATCGCGGTGATCGTCGTGCTCTCCGTGGGCGCCGCCATGATGACCTTCCCCAGCGTCCGGGGTGTCGGCGCCAGCGTGCTCGCCTCCGCGGGTGTGATCGGCGTGGTCGCCGCGCTGGCCGCGCAGACCGTGCTCGGCAACGTCTTCGCCGGTATCCAGCTCGCCTTCAGCGACGCGGTACGCCTCGACGATGTGGTGGTGGTCGAGGGGGAGTGGGGACGGGTGGAGGAGCTGACCCTCAGCTACGTGGTGGTCCAGATCTGGGACGACCGGCGACTGATCCTGCCCACCTCCTACTTCACCAGCAAGCCGTTCCAGAACTGGACCCGTACCCGGGCCGCGGTCCTCGGTACCGCCGAGTTCGATGTGGACTGGTCGGTCCCGGTCCAGCAGATGCGGGAGGAGCTGCGCCGGCTGGTCGAGGGCACCGAGCTGTGGGACGGGCGGGTCTGCGTCCTCCAGGTCACCGAGGCCACCGGTGGCCTGGTCCGGGTACGGGCCCTGGTCAGCGCCGCGGACGCGCCGAGCCTGTGGGACCTGCGCTGCCTGGTCCGGGAACACCTGGTTGGCTGGATCCGGGACCAGCGCCCGATCGCCCTGCCCCGTACCCGGGCCGAGGTCGGCGACGCCAACGGTGGTTTCGACTGGCAGGGTGTCCAGCCCCCGGTCCGGGTCGGCCCGACACCGGCCGCCGAGGCTCCCGACGACGCCCGGGTCTTCGGCGGCAGCGACGACGGCGACGCGCGCAGCAGCACCTTTGTCGGACCGGACGAACCGGTCGACGCCAACGCACCGAGGAGCTAGGCGGACATCCCCGGAGGTACGGGAGGCACCCTTCCTGTGCCGAATCGGCAACGAGGGACCCTTCCTTCCTTCAGGGTGGGAGGGGACGAACTTTCGCCGAACAGGATTGCCCGGGTGGGATTCGGGGCATTCAGGTCGGCAAGCGGATAGGGGGACACCATGGCCGACCTGCGTGACGGCAAGGTCACCCGGCCGGTGGCCGAACAGTCGGTCGCCGAGCTGGTGCAGCACGGTACCGAGCAGGTGTCGAAGCTGGTCCGCGACGAGCTGGCCCTGGCCCGTGCCGAACTCGCCCAGAAGGGCAAACACGCCGGGATCGGCGTCGGGCTCTTCGGCGGCGGTGGCGCGCTCGCCCTCTACGGACTCGGCGCGCTGGTCGCCACGGCCATCCTGGCGCTGGATCTGGTGCTGCCGGCCTGGGCCGCGGCTCTGATCATCGCCGGGGTGCTGTTCATCGGCGCAGGCCTGCTCGCGCTGATCGGCAAGAGTCAGGTGACCCGGGCCGTGCCGCCGGTGCCGAGCGCCGCGGTGAAAAGCGTGCGCGCCGACGTCGACACGGTCACCGCTGCGGTCAAGGACAGGGGACAGCCATGACATTGAGTAATGGCCACGGCGACCACGAAGCGTTGCGGGACGAAATCCGGCAGACGCGTGCAGAACTGGCGGAAACGGTCCAGGCGTTGGCCAACAAGGCGGATGTCAAGGCACGGATCAAGGGCTCCGCCGCTCAGGTCACCGGCCGCCTGCGCGGGCAGGCCGGGCAGGTTCGGGCGCAGGCCGGGGAGCGGGCCGACGAAGTTCGCTCGTCGGTGTCCGAGGCGAACCGGGCGATTCGTCGCCGGCCGGTGCCGTGGGGTGCCGGCGTACTGGCCGCCGCGACCCTGGCGGCGGCGATCGCGTACCTCGTGGTGCGGCGGTCGCGGCGATGAGCGGGGGCATCGGACGGGCCGCGTACAAGCCGGTCGGGCTGCTGCTCGGGATGGGTGCCGGTGTGTTGGCCGGTGCCCTGTTCCGGCAGGTCTGGAAGGTGACCGCGGGCGACGGCGAGGCACCCGACGCGATCGACGAGGACCGGGGCTGGGTCGAGATCCTGGCCGCCGCGGCGTTGCAGGGGGCGATCTTCGCGGTGGTCCGGGCCGCGGTCGACCGGGGCGGTGCGATCGGCGTACGACGGTTGACCGGTAGCTGGCCGCAGTAAGCCCCCGATCGGTGCCGTCCTTTGGTACGGCTTGCCCCACTCGCGACGCTATGCGAACCGTTGTCAATGGTGCCGAAGTAGTCCTATGCCCCGCCACCGGATCGCTCTCGGTATCCGGCAGGTGCTCCTATCGCCACCGCCGGTAACGACAAGCGGGTACGACGATGCGTGAAGGGATCCGGTCGGCTCGTTCGGCCGAGCATCATCGACTCCCGGTGTGTACGCAGCGTGTTGCCGTACAACGCTCTGACCGGGCGATCGTCGCTCCGACAACGCGCTCGCGATCGATCGCCGGACGAAGAAGTCACGGGCGTTCAGGTCACATGTCGGAGAATATCGTCGGGTAGGCTGTGCGAAGTTTTTGCGTACGTGGTTTGCTGTTCCCCGCTGTTAGAGACAGCGGGGTTGAGAAGTCTCCCTCTGTGGGGGCCGCTCAGGCGCCGCTGCTCGAAAACGGCCAACCGGCCGCACGGCGTGCTCGGCCGCCAGTTTAGAAGGAGATACACATGGCGCAGGGAACCGTGAAGTGGTTCAACGCAGACAAGGGCTTCGGCTTCATCACCGTCGACGGCGGGGGTGCTGACGTGTTCGTCCACTTCTCGGCGATCCAGTCCAGCGGCTACCGCACGCTGGAGGAGAACCAGCGGGTGGAGTTCGAGATCGCTCAGGGCCAGAAGGGCCCGCAGGCTGAGCAGGTCCGCCCCATCTGATTCATGACGGCCGGCCGCCGCCGGCCCTGTATTTGATCCCTCACCGGATCGACGTCGAGCCCCGTGACCAGCAGTGGTCACGGGGCTCGACGCATTCCACGGGCTACCAGCGGTTGTGCACCTGGGGGCGGATCAGCTCGTCGTAGACGGTGTTGACGCCGGCCAGCGTCTCCGCCGGCAGGGGTGCCAGGTCGGCCGCGGCGACGTTGCCCCGGGCCTGTCCGGGGTTGCGGGCGCCCGGGATGACCACGGTGACACCCGGCTGGTCGATGACCCACCGGAGCGCGAACTGGGCCATCGTCGCCCCGGAGGGGACCAGTGGCCGCAGGCGCGCAACGGCCTCCAGGCCGACGTTGAAGTCGACTCCGGAGAAGGTCTCGCCGACGTCGAACGCCTGGCCCTGCCGGTTGTAGTTGCGGTGGTCGTCGGCGCCGAAGCTGGTGTGCTCGTCGTACCGGCCCGAGAGCAGGCCGCTGGCCAGCGGTACCCGGGCGATGATGCCGACCCCGGCCTGCGCCGCGGCGGGCAGGACCCGCTCCAGGGGCTTGAGCCGGAACGCGTTGAGGATGATCTGAACGCTGGCGGTTCCGGGCCGGGAGATCGCCGCCAGGGCCTCTTCGACGGTCTCCACGCTCACCCCGTACGCGGCGATGCGCTTCTCCTCGACCAGGGTGTCGAGGGCGTCGTAGACCCGGTCGTCGCTGAAGACCGGCGTCGGGGGGCAGTGCAACTGCACCAGGTCGAGCCGGTCGACGCCGAGGTTGGTCCGGGACCGGTCGGTCCAGGCCCGGAAGTTGTCCAGGGTGTATGCCTCGGGGACCTGCGGCACCCGCCGGCCCATCTTGGTCGCCACGGTCAGCCCGGAGTTCGGACGCTCCCGCAGGAACCGGCCGATGAGCTGCTCGCTGCGACCGTCGCCGTACACGTCTGCGGTGTCCAGGAAGGTCACCCCGGCCTCGACGGCCGTGGCAAGGATCTCGAGGGCCTCGTCCTCGCCGACCGTGCCCCAGTCCGCGCCGAGTTGCCAGGCGCCGAGCCCGACCACACCGACCTCACGCCCCAATCGGGGGAAGCTGCGCTTTTCCACGAACGGGAGCCTAGACCCCCGGGGCTGACGGGACGCCGTCCTGCCCCTATTCTTCAACAAGACGTACGTACGGTTTGGAGGCCGACGATGTGGGACCCGAACACCTACCTGCGGTACGGCGACGAACGCTCCCGCCCGTTCCACGACCTGGTCGCCCGGGTGCCGGCGGACCGGCCGAGGACAGTGGTCGACCTCGGCTGCGGCCCCGGCAACCTCACCGTGACCCTGCGGGAGCGCTGGCCACAGGCCCGGATCAGCGGGTACGACTCCTCGCCCGAAATGATCGACAAGGCGCTCGGGCTGGGCTCCGGCGCCGACTTCGCGGTCGCCGACGTACGCGACTGGGTCCCGGCCCCGACGGTCGACGTGGTGGTCTCCAACGCCGTACTGCAGTGGGTGCCGGGGCACGAGGCACTGCTGCGCCGCTGGGCCGGGGAGTTGCCGGCCGGATCGTGGCTCGCCGTCCAGGTGCCGGGCAACTTCGACGCCGCCTCGCACCGCGCCCTGCGGGCCGTCGCCGCCGACCCGCGCTGGAGCGAGCGGCTACACGACCTGCTCCGGTCGGCACCGGTGCTCGACGTGGTCGGGTACGCCACCCTGCTGACCGGCGCCGGGTGCGCGGTGGACGCCTGGGAAACTACCTACGTGCACCTCCTGCCCGCCCGTGACGTGGTCGACCATCCGGTGTTGAGCTGGATGGAGGGGACCGCGCTGCGACCGGTCCGGGCCAGCCTCGGCGGCGACACCACCGCGTGGGCCGACTTCCGAGCCGCGCTCAACCGGCGACTCGCCGAGGCGTACCCGGTCCGGGACGGTCTGGTGTACTTCCCGTTCCATCGCCACTTCTTCGTCGCCCGGACCGGCGCCCACGCCGTGACCGGCGCACCACCCGCAGTTAGGAAGAACCCGTGACCGACCTGTCGGCCTTCATCGCCGGACTACCCAAGGTGGAACTGCACGTACACCACGTCGGTTCCGCATCACCGCGGATCGTGGCCGAACTGGCGGCGCGGCACGAGGGGCGTACCCCGGTGCCCGCCGACCCGGCCGCGCTCGCCGACTACTTCGCCTTCCGCGACTTCGGCCACTTCATCGAGGTCTACCTGAGCGTGGTCGACCTGATCCGGGACCCCGACGACGTACGGATCCTGACCTTCGAGGTGGCCCGTGAGCTGGCCCGCCAGGAGGTCCGGTACGCCGAGCTGACCATCACCCCGTACTCGCACGTGAAGCGGGGGATCCCGGCACCGGCGTTCTGCGAGGCGATCGAGGACGCCCGCAAGGCCGCCGCCGCCGAACTCGGGATCGAGCTGCGCTGGTGCTTCGACATCCCCGGCGAGGCCGGACTGCCGGCCGCCGAGGAGACCCTCCGGATCGCCCTGGACGAGCGCCCGGACGGGCTGGTCAGCTTCGGGCTCGGCGGGCCGGAGGTCGGGGTGCCCCGGCCGCAGTTCAAGCCGTACTTCGACCAGGCGCGGGCGGCCGGACTCCGCTCGGTCCCGCACGCGGGCGAGACCACCGGCCCGGAGACGATCTGGGACGCCCTGCGGGAGCTGGGCGCCGAGCGGATCGGGCACGGCATCTCCGCCGCCCAGGACCCGCAACTGCTGGAGTACCTGGCGCAGCGGCAGATCGCGCTGGAGGTCTGCCCGACGTCGAACGTACGTACCCGCGCTGTCCGGGTCATCGAGGAGCACCCGCTGCCCGCGCTGGTCGCGGCCGGGGTGCTGGTCACCGTCAACTCCGACGACCCGCCGATGTTCGGCACCACCCTGGAGCAGGAGTACGCCGTCGCGGCCAACCTGCTCGACCTCGGCCCGGACGGGGTGGCCGCGCTGGCCCGCAACGCGGTCACCGCGTCCTTCCTGCCGGCGGCGGAGCAGCAGCGCATCATCACCGAGATCGACGGTTACCTCGCCACCACCGTCGCCTGACCCGCCACCGGCGGCCCCGCTCCGGGAACAATGTCGGACGAGGAAAAGGGGCTGGCCCGGCGCGGGGTGCTGCGGGCGGCCGCACCGGGCCAGCGTTCGTGGGCGGAGGCCACGGCGCCGGGCCCGACCGAGGGGTGGTCGGGCGGCGCCGTGGCGTCGCCGAGCTGGCGCGCGCGACGGGACGGGTGTGGGGGACCGAGTCCCGCCGCGCGCACGATTTCCCGCCGGACCGCGTGGGGAAAGTGATGGTCCGGCGGAACTGGATGGGATCGGTGCCAATCCTGCCAGCGCTCGCCACCGTGTACTGCGCGGTTAATCCAGACCTAAGCTGAACTTGAAGATTTCTTACTGATTTCCGGTAAGGAGCCGGACACCAGTCCTCCACAGTGGAGGGTCGGCATCCGGAAACCGGTGGACAGTGGACGGCGGGGTGAAGGTGACTCGGCGGCGCCCGGTACGGGCAACCGGCGGCCTCAGTTCTCCGTACCGCCGGATTTTGCCTGGCGACGGCCCTTGCCGTCGCGTTCCCGAGCCAACCGGCCGACCAGCCCGAACCGGCTGACCTGACGTGGCGTCGCCTCGGGATCGGCGAGCAGCATCACGACGCTGGCCCCACCGAGCCGGGCCCGGTCGATGCTGACCGAGCCGTTCGCCTGCAACGCCACCCGCCGGGCGATGTCCAGCCCCAGGCCGGTGGAACCCCGGTCGCTGGCGCCGCGGCGCAGGGCCCGGTCGGGGTTGGCGATGCCCGGCCCGGCGTCGTCGACCCGGACCGCTATGTAACCGTCCCGCCGGGACACCGCGACCTCGAACGCCGTGCCCTGCGGGGTGTAACGGAACACGTTGCCGAGCACCGCGTCCAACGCCGCGGCCAGCTCGGCCCGCGGCACCGGTACGGGAATGCGCAGCTGGGCGCCGCTGATCCGGTGCGGCCGGTTCTGGTCACCGGCGAGCGCGGCCCAGAACACCATCCGGTCCCGGACCACCTCGCTGACGTCGCACATGCCCGGTTCGGTCTCCTGCACGACCGTCTTGCGGGTCGTGTTGATCAGCACGTCGATCTCACCCTCCAGGGTGACGATCGCCTGCCGGATCCGCCGGATCGTCCGGCGCCGGTCGAGTTCCGCCTCGCTGAACGACCCCACGCTCGTGTCGTCGGAGTCGAGCGCGTCGGCGTCGAGCCGCAGCACGGTCAGCGGCGTACGCAACCGGTGCGACAGGTCGGCGACCAACTCGCGTTCGTCGGTACGGGAGGTGACCAGACGGTCCGCCATCCGGTTGAAGGCGTACCCGGCCTCGGCCAGCTCGCGCGGGCCGCTCGGTTCGATCCGCAGGTCGAGGTCGCCGTCGCCGACCGCGAGCGCGGCCTGCACCAGTCCCCGGGCGGACGCGACCGCCCGGCCGGCGAGCCGGTCCACCACGATCACCGAGACCACCACCAGCCCGATCGCGATCGCGATCAGCGTGAGCCACCGACCACCGGCCCCCGGCTCCAGGGCGGAGGAGGGGATGAAGACCTCGACCACCGCGACCCGGTCGCCGAGCGACACCGGTTCCAGCCGGACCACCCCGCCGTCCACGTCGGCGATGACCAGCTCGCCGCTGGCGCGGGCCCGGTCGACGTCGTCCTCACTGGCCCGTGGGGTGCCACCGGTCTCCAGACCGTGCACCACCGGTCGGTCGGCCGGGCCGTCGGCGAACTGTCCGATCACCTGGGTGAGCAGCGTCGGATCGGCCCCTGCGGCCAGCGCCCCGACGACCACCGCGGCGTGCCGCCCGGCGTCGGCGAGCGCGTGCTCCCGCGCCTCCTGCTGCAACGACAGGCCGAGCGGGATGAGGAAGGCGAGAGCGACGATCGAGGTCATGCCGGCCCCGAGGTAGGCCAGCGCCAACCTCAGTCCGGTGCCACCAACCGGAACCCGACCCCCCGCACGGTGCGCAGGTAGCGGGGTTTCGCTGCGGACTCGCCCAGTTTGCGACGAAGCCAGTACAGATGTACGTCGATTGTCTGATCCTCGCCGACCGATGGCTGCCGCCATACCTCCTCCAACAGTTCCCGGCGGGACACTACCCGGCCCGGTCGTGCGGCGAGATAGGCCAGCACGTCAAATTCCTTCCGGGTCAGCGCGAGTGGCACGCCGTCCAGCAGTGCACTGCGTTCACCCACGTCGACCCGCAGGCCACCGACCTCGTGGACCGCGGGCGCCACCGTACGGCTCGCCCGGCCGGCCCGGCGCAGCACGGTGGTGATCCGGGCGTCCAGGTGCGCGCCGGTGAACGGCTTGACCATGTAGTCGTCCGCCCCGGCCCGGAGCAGCCGGACGACCGACTGCTCGTCGTCGCGGGCGGTCGCGATGATGATCGGCACGTCGGTGATGCCGCGCAGCATCCGTAACGCGTCCGCCCCGTCCAGGTCGGGTAGTCCGAGATCCAGCACCACCAGGTCGGGCGTTTCGGCGGCCACCCGACGCAGGGCGTCGAGAGCCGTACCGACCGCGTGCACCGCGTGCCCACGATCGGCCAGGGAGCGCAGCATCGCGCCGCGCACGACGTGGTCATCCTCGACCAGGAGCACCGTGGCCACGTGAGCACCGTACTGCCCCTGGCAAGTGCGGCGGATTGCGCCCACGTGCCTTTTGCCGGCATGCTCCCCGTACCATGTCCTTCGTACTTGTCGATGACGCGCGACTTGCCCTGGCTAGGGACAGTCTGGCCGGTCTGTCGGTGGGCGACGCCCTCGGCGCGCAGTTCTTCGTTCCCGGCTCCGGCGTGTCGCCCTGGCGCGACACCCCGCCGGCGAGTCCGTGGGTGTGGAGCGACGACACGGAGATGGCCTGCTCGGTTCTTGCCGTCCTGGCCCGGCGCGGAACGATCGACCGGGACGAACTCGCCGGGTCCTTCGCGGCCCGGTACGACCCCGCCCGGCGCTACGGTGCCGGCGCGGTCGAACTGCTCGAACTCATCCGTGCCGGTACGCCGTGGCCGGTCGCCGCCGTGTCCGCCTTCGACGGCCAGGGCTCGTACGGCAACGGGGCGGCGATGCGGGTCGCCCCGTGCGGCGCGTACTTCGGTGACTCGACCGGTCGGGCGGCGGCGCAGGCGACGGCCTCGGCCGAGGTGACCCACGCACACCCGGAGGGGATCGCCGGTGCGGTGGCGGTCGCGGTGGCCGCCGCGCAGGCCGCCCGTGCCCGGCTCACCGGGTACCGGCCGGAGCCGGACCGGTTCCTCGCCGCGGTGGCTGGTCCGCTCGACCCCGCCGGCCGGGTGTGGCGCGGCATCCAGCGGGCGATCACGATCGGTGACCGTCCGGTGGTGGAGGTCGCCGACGAACTGGGCAACGGGAGCCGGATCAGCGCCGCGGACACCGTCCCGTTCTCCGTCTGGGTGGCGGCCAGGTATCTCGACGACTACCCGACGGCGATCCGTGCCTGCGTGGACGCCGGTGGCGACGTGGACACCACGGCGGCGATCGTCGGCGGCATCGTCGCCACGTACACCGGGGTGGGCGGGCCGGGCGGCGTGCCGGCCGACTGGCTCGCCGCCCGCGAACCGCTGCCCGCCTGGCTGCCCTGACCGCCGCCGTCCGGTGGCGTACCACTCGGGAAGGCGGCGAAAGAGCGGTCAGGGCAGGCGGAGGACCCAGCGGTACGCCTGGACCAGGCCGGTGTCGAAGCCGGCGGCCGATCCCCACAGGAAGAGCCGGAACCGGCGGTAGAGCGGCTCACCCCAGTTGTTCACGATCTCGTCCCGGGCGTCGTCCAGCCGGCTGGCCCACTCTCGGCAGGTCAGGTAGTAGTTGTGCCGGTCGTCGGTCACGCTCAGTAGCTCGAACGGCGACCGGGCGACGTGCCGCAGGTACTGGTGCAGCAGCAGCGGGGCCGACGCGCCGGGGTAGATGTAGCGCTTGAGGAAGGTCGACGCGGCGTGCTTGCGCCGCATCGCCAGCGCGTCCAGGTAGACCCGTCCGCCCGGCTTGAGCAGCTCGGCGTACTTGCGCAGGGTGGTGCGGTAGTCGGGCAGGTGCTCGGTGACGCCCATGTTGACGATCGCGTCGAAGCGCTGGTGGGGGGAGTAGTTGAAGATGTGCTCGCGGACGACCCGTACCGGCAGTTGCTCGCGGTTGAACAGGTCGACCAGGTACCGCTCCGACTCCTTGGCCAGCGTGGTGGTGGTGACGTTGATCCCGCGCCGGGCGGCGTGTTCGGAGAACGCGCCCCAGCCGCCGCCGACCTCGAGGACGTGGTCGCCGGGGCCGACCCCGATCGCCTCGATCGCGAGGTCCATCTTCCGGGTCATCGCGTCCTCGAGCGGCTCGTCGTCCGAGGCGAAGACACCCTCGGTGTAGCACCGGTGCCGGGTGTCGAGGAAGGTGAGGAAAAACGCGGAATCCTCGTCGTAGTGGTGGGAGATCGAGCGCCGGTCGTCCTCGCGTCGGCCCCGGACGAGCGCCGGCAGGAACCGGCCCATCCAGGCGATCGGGTGGAAGTCGGTGAAGAATCCGCGCATCCGCAGCGCCGCGGCGAGGTCACCCTCGACGTCGAGCCAGCCCTGGAGGTACGCGACCGCGACGCCGAACTGGTCGAGCCCGGCCAGTGCCTTCGCGCCACGGGGGTCGCTGATGGTGATGGTGAACTTCGGGTCACCGGTGCCGAATAGGTGTGCCGGCGCGCCGGCGTCCGCCACCGCAAACGGCATTGCCGGTTGGGCGGCGAAAAAGGTCTCGTACCTGCGCTGGAGCGCGCTGACTAAGTCCGCGGGTGCCACCGCGCCAATCTAACGCCGCAGTCGCGTCGCTGGGAGGCGTAAAAGCAGGACCGATAGCATCGGATAGCCGATCCACGGGCGATGCCCGTTATGTCTTAATTGAAGGAGCACACCGTGTCCGCATCCCGTACCCCTGTCGTGGCTGACCCGGTCGTCGTCGCGGCCGGGACCACGGCGGCCGACGCGGTGGCCGCGGCAGGTCTGCCGGCGGCCGGCCCGAAGGCGATCGTGGTCGTCCGGGAGGTGACCGACGACGGCACCGGCCAACTACGTGACCTCGACTGGGCACCCGAGGTCGACACCGCCGTCGAGCCGGTCAGCCTGGACTCCCCGGACGGGCTGAAGGTGCTGCGCCACTCCACCGCGCACGTCCTGGCCCAGGCCGTACAGGACATCTTCCCGGAGGCGAAGCTCGGCATCGGCCCGCCGATCGAGAACGGGTTCTACTACGACTTCGACGTGGCGAAGCCGTTCCAGCCCGAGGACCTCGAGAAGCTCGAGAAGCGGATGCAGGAGATCGTCAAGTCCGGGCAGCGGTTCCGCCGCCGTCGCTTCGACACCCTGGACGCCGCCCGTACGGAGCTGGCCGACGAGCCGTACAAGCTGGAGTTGATCGAGGTCAAGGGTGCCGGCGACTCGGCCGGTGGGGCCGGACTGGACGCGGGCGAGGTGATGGAGGTCGGTGCCGGTGACCTCACCATCTACGACAACGTCGACGCCAGCACCGACAAGGTCTGCTGGTCCGACCTGTGCCGGGGACCGCACCTGCCCACCACCCGGCTGATCGGCGCGTTCAAGCTGATGCGCTCCGCCGCCGCGTACTGGCGCGGGTCGGAGAAGAACCCGCAGCTCCAGCGGGTGTACGGGACCGCCTGGCCGACCCGGGACGCGCTCAAGGCGTACCTGAAGCTGTTGGAGGAGGCCGCCCGGCGCGACCACCGCAAGCTCGGCTCGGACCTCGACCTGTTCAGCTTCCCCGACGAGATCGGCTCGGGCCTGGCGGTCTTCCACCCCAAGGGCGGGATCATCCGGCGGGAGATGGAGAACTACTCCCGGCAGCGGCACGAGCGGGCCGGGTACGAGTTCGTCAACACCCCGCACATCACCAAGGGCCACCTGTTCGAGACCTCCGGCCACCTCCAGTGGTACGCCGACGGCATGTACCCGCCCATGTCGGTCGAGGGCGCGGACTACTACCTCAAGCCGATGAACTGCCCGTTCCACAACCTGATCTACCGGGCCCGGGGTCGCTCCTACCGCGAACTGCCGCTGCGGCTGTTCGAGTTCGGCTCGGTCTACCGGTTCGAGAAGTCCGGCGTGGTGCACGGCCTCACCCGGGTACGCGGTATGACCCAGGACGACGCGCACATCTACTGCACGAGCGAGCAGATGGCCGGCGAGCTGAAGTCGCTGCTGAGCTTCGTGCTCGACCTGCTGCGCGACTACGGCCTGGACGACTTCTACCTGGAGCTGTCCACCCGCAACCCGGAGAAGTCGGTCGGCACCGACGAGAACTGGGAGAGGGCCACCGAGGCGCTGCGGTCGGCGGCCGAGGAGTCCGGGCTGGACCTGGTGCCCGACCCGGGCGGCGCGGCGTTCTACGGCCCGAAGATCTCGGTGCAGGTGAAGGACGCGATCGGCCGTACCTGGCAGATGTCCACCATCCAGGTCGACTTCAACCTGCCGGAGCGCTTCGGTCTGGAGTTCCAGGCCTCCGACGGCAGCCGGCAGCGCCCGGTCATGATCCACCGTGCCCTCTTCGGCTCGATCGAGCGGTTCTTCGGGGTGCTGACCGAGCACTACGCCGGAGCGTTCCCGGCCTGGCTGGCGCCGGTGCAGGTGGTCGGCATCCCGATCCGGGAGGAGCACTCCGGCTACCTGGCCGACTTTGTCGAGGCACTGCGTGACCAGGGGATCCGGGCCGAGGTGGACAGCTCCGACGACCGGATGCAGAAGAAGATCCGTACCGCCCAGCAGCAGAAGATCCCGTTCATGGCGATCGCCGGCGACTCCGACGTCGAGGCGGGTTCAATCTCCTTCCGCTACCGCGACGGCTCCCAGCGCAACGGCATCCCCCTGGCCGAAGCCGTCGCCCACGTGGTCGACGTAGTCCGCTCCCGCACCAACACCGGCCCCACTGCCTAACCTCCCACCCCCACCCCACCCCCACCCCGTCGCGTTGATCATAAAGTTAGCGACACTGGAGAAGATCGAAAACGCGCTAACTTCATGATCAACGCCCTGGGTGAGCGGGGGTGGGGCATTGACGGGGGTTGTTGGGGTTCGTAGTCTGCCCTGGTGAGGAAAGCCCTTTCCTGGACCGGGGTGGTGTGCGCGTATGCGACGTAGGACTCTGCTTGCGGCTGGGCTCGCCACCGGGGTGGGCGTTGCCGGGCCGCTCACGCTCGGGCGGCGGGAGGCGTGGGGGTGGCCGGGGCCGTACCTGACGGTTGCCGCCGACGGGAGTGGTGACGTGACGAGCATCCAGGCCGCCGTCGACCTGGTGCCGGCCGGGAACCCGTCGACCTTCACCATCAAGATCAAACCCGGCCGGTACGTCGGCCAGGTGATCATCCCCGCCGACAAGCCGTACCTGGTCTTCCGTGGTCAGGGCGCCGACCCCGGCCAGGTGGTGATCGTCGACAACCGGGCCAACGGCACGCCCCGCCCCGACGGCGGCACCTGGGGCACCTCGGGCAGCGCCTCGGTCACCATCTCCGGCGCCGACTTCAGTGCCCGCAACCTCACCTTCGCCAACGACTTCGACGAGGCGGCGAACCCCGGCACCAGCGGCGAGCAGGCGGTGGCCGTACTGACCCGGGCGGACCGGTTGGTCTTCGACAACTGCCGGTTCCTCGGCAACCAGGACACCCTCTACGTGAACAGTCCCGACGTGGCCACCTTCAGCCGCGCCTACTTCCGCAAGTGCTATGTCGAGGGAGACGTCGACTTCATCTTCGGCCGGGGGACCGCCGTCTTCGACCGGTGCGAGATCCGCTCACTCGACCGCGCATCGACCACCAACAACGGGTACGTCACCGCGGCCAGCACCGACACCGCCAACCCGTACGGCTTCCTCTTCGTCGACAGCAGGTTCACCGGCACCGTGGCGCCCGGCACCGTCTACCTCGGCCGCCCCTGGCACCCGAGCAACGACCCGCTCGCCATCGCCCAGACGGTGATCCGGGACAGCACCCTCGGCGCCCACGTCAACCCGGCCCCGTGGACCGACTTCGGCACCTGGTCCTGGCGCGACGCCCGCTACGCCGAGTACCGCAACCGTGGCCCCGGTGCGGCCTCCGGAACCGACCGGCCGCAGCTCACCGCCGCCCAGGCCGCCGCGCTGACCCCGAGCGCCTACCTGGCAGGTACGGACGGGTGGGATCCGCGACGCTGAACGTAGGATCACCGGTGTGACAGGGGCGGCGCGGCACACGGACACCGGATTGTCGGACGGATTGGATCGGCTCTGGACCCCGCACCGGATGACGTACATCTCCGGGCAGGACCAGCCGGCCGAGGGATACGAGAAACCGTCCGGGTGCCCGTTCTGCCTGGCACCGGGCAGGGAGGGCGACGACAGCCTGGTGGTCGCCCGGGGCGAGCGGGTCTTCGTGGTGCTGAACCTGTACCCGTACAACCCGGGGCACCTGCTGGTCTGCCCGTACCGGCACGTGGCCGACTACACCGAGCTGGACACCGAGGAGACCGCCGAACTCGCCGACCACACGCAGACCGCGATGCGGGTGATCCGCAAGGTCAGCAGCGCGCACGGTTTCAACATCGGGATGAACCAGGGCGGGGTGGCCGGTGCCGGCATCGCCGCCCACCTGCACCAGCACGTGGTGCCCCGGTGGGGCGGCGACGCCAACTTCATGCCCGTGATCGGCCGGACCAAGGTCCTGCCCCAGCTGCTGACCGACACCCGCAACCTGCTCACCACCGCCTGGCCCTAACGGTGGTCAGACCATTTCCCCCCGCTCGACCCGTAGCGGGACCTCCCTGGCGGAGATGGTGTCGCCGGCCTCGATGTCGCCGGAGGTGGTGATCGCGCAGATGTCCCCGGCGACGCAGGCGCACACCTCGTGCAGCGCCGTGCCGAGCGGGGTGTGGAGGCGTTCGATCTCGATGTCGGGGTGGTCGCGTCCGGCCGTCCCGGGTGCGGACACGTGCACCGCCTGATCGGGGCGGAGCGTGCCGGAGAAGACCCGGACCAGGGACACCCGCTCGGCGTACCCGTCGGCGGTTGTGGTGACCACCTCGGCGACCAGCGGGCCGTCCGGGTCGCAGGGCAGCGGCGGCCGGGGCGAGCCGTCCACGCCGGTGACCACGGGCGGGTCGTGCTCCAGCGGCGAGGGGAGGGCGGAGGTCAGCACCTCGATCAGGGCGTCGAGCCCGACGCCGGTCTCGGCGCAGACCGGCACCACCGGGTGGAGGTGTCCGCGCGCGACGGCGGTCTCCAGGTCGTCTATGAGTACGTCGACGGCGATCTCCTCGCCATCGAGGTAGCGGTCCAGCAGGGTTTCGTTCTCGCTCTCGGCGAGGATTCCCTCGATCAGCTCGTCGCGGGACTCGCCGATGGCGGGTACGTGCTGCGGGTCGGGGTCGCGTACGTCCGCCGGAAGGCCGTCGGAGTAGTCGAAGACCCGGCGGGTGATGAGACCGAGCAGACCGGCCACCGACACGCCGTCGTCGCCGAGCATCGGCAGGTACAGCGGAGCGACGTTGTCGCCGAAGAGCCGCTGGCACAGTGCCACCGCCTCGTCGAAGTCGGCCTTGGGGTGGTCCAGCCGGGAGACGGCGACGGCGCGGGGCAGGCCGACCTCCGCGCACTCCTCCCAGAGGTCGACCGTGGTCGCGTCCATTCCGCCGGCCGCGGAGACGACAAACAGGGCCGCGTCGGCTGCGCGCAGACCGGCCCGCACCTCACCGAGGAGGTCGGCGTCACCGGGGGTGTCCAGCAGGTTGACCTTGATCCCGTCGTGCCGGAACGTTGTGCAGGCGAGAGCGGCCGAGCGCTGCTGGCGTACGGTCGCGGGGTCGTGGTCGGTGCTGCCGTCGGTGACCGTACCGGCCCGGCTGATCGTGCCGGTGGCCGCGAGCAGCGCCTCGACCAGGGTGGTCTTGCCACCGCCGGAGTGGCCGACGAGGACCACGTTGCGGATGTTGGCGGGTTCGTCCGCCATCGGCGCGAGGCCGGTGCCGCCCTTGTCCTGACTCTTCTGCGCCATCGGGCGCTCCTCCCTCTGCCGGTGGCCGGTCGCTGACGACACGTCGCCGGCCTGCGACGACGTGCCGGTGGTTGGTGGTGGGCGCCGCGCTGGCGACCGGGTGGAACCGCACCGGGGCGGATCCCGGCGGAAAGCGGCCCGGGCGCCCCGCGGCGATTTCCTGGGGTAGCCTGCCCGATGCCGGGAACATGTAGTTTTGTTGCGTGACCTAGCTCACGTTCCCCTGTCCGATCCCACACCCGCGGCGGACGGTACACAACCCCGCTGCGGCAAGTGACACCACCGGGCTTACCACGATCGGCGCGGCGACCGTTATCGTGAGACCGCCATGGCGAAGATCTTCCAAGTATCTGCCCGCGCGGGTCTGGCCCGCGTCATCGAACCGGTCGCCCGCGCGCTGCTGCGCCGCGGCGTGACCCCCAATGCGGTAACGGTGACGGGCACCGTCGGGGTGCTGATCGGAGCCCTCGGCTTCGGCGCCCGCGGCTACCTCGTCACCGGTGCCATCATCGTCACCTTCTTCGCGCTCACCGACCTGCTCGACGGGACGATGGCGCGGATGTCCGGTGGCTCCACCAAGTTCGGCGCCTTCCTCGATTCGAGCATGGACCGGGTAGCCGACGGTGCCGTCTTCGGGGCGGTGGCCTTCTGGCTCGCCAGCGAGGGTGACCAGTGGGGGGTGGCCGGCGCGCTGGTCTGCCTGGTCGCCGGTGGTGTCGTCTCCTACGTGAAGGCTCGGGCCGAGGGGCTCGGGATGACCGCGAACGTGGGCATCGCCGAACGCACCGAGCGCCTGATCATCGTCGGGATCGGCGGCATCATCCAGGGCGCCGGGGTCCCGCACGCGCTGACCGTCGCGCTCTGGCTGCTGGCCGCGGTGTCCGTCTTCACCGTCGGACAGCGGATGACCCACGTCTACCGCCAGGCGGCCCAGCAGGCTCAGCCGGCCCAGCCGACCGAGTCGAGCGTGGACCGGTGAGGCGGATGATCGGACCGAGTGCCGGGATCGTGGTCGGGTGAATCTGGTCGAGCTGGGCTATCTGGCCGGCTGGCGGATCACCCGTACGGTGCCCAGGCCGCTGGCCGCCGCCGTGTTCCGGCTCGGCGCCGACCGGGCGTACCGGCAGGGTGGCCCCGGGGTGAAGCGGCTGGCGAACAACCTGCGCCAGGTCGTCGGCCCGGACCTGCCGCAGGCCGAGTTCGACCAGCTCGTACGGCGTGGGCTGCGCTCGTACGCGCGTTACTGGCTGGAGCTGTTCCGGTTGCCGTCGCTGTCGCACGCCCAGCGGCTGGCCACGTTCGAGCTGGTCGGGACCGAGATGCTGGCCGCCGACGTGGCCGCCGGGCGGGGCGCGGTGATCGCGTTGCCGCACGGGGGCAACTGGGACGCGGCCGGTGCCTGGGTGGCGGCGATGGGTTGGCCGATCACCACGGTCGCCGAGCGGCTCAAGCCGGAGGCGATCTACACCCGGTTCCTGGAGTTCCGTCAGGGGCTCGGCATGGAGATCATCCCGCTCACCGGGGGGCAGCAGCCGCCGTTCGACATCCTCGCCGAGCGGGTGCGTCAGGGGCACGTGGTGCCGCTGCTCGCCGACCGGGACCTGACCCGCCGGGGGATCGAGGTCCGGTTCTTCGGTGCCCGTACCCGGATGCCGGCCGGTCCGGCCCTGCTCGCCCTCAGTACGGGGGCCCCGCTCTACGTCGCCTCGATGTGGTACGAACCGGACAAGGCGCTCGCCGAGCTGATCGGCCCGCTGGAGTTGCCGGACCCGGACAGCGGCACCCTCACCGAGCGGGTACGGGCGCTGACCCAGGACATTGCCGACCATCTCGCGGCCGGTATCGCCCAGCATCCGGAAGACTGGCACATGTTGCAGCGGATGTGGTTGGCCGACGGGGATCGGGCACCCTCGGACCCGGTGACACCAGCCGCCCCCGGGCCGGCCTGAGGGGGAGGGCGCAAGTGCGGATCGGCATCGTGTGCCCGTACTCCTTCGACGTGCCGGGCGGGGTGCAGAACCACATCATGGATCTGGCCGAGGCCCTGATCGGTCTCGGACACGAGGTGAGCGTGCTCGCCCCGGCGGACGAGGACTCCCCGCTGCCGGCGTACGTGGTGACGGCGGGCCGGTCGGTGCCCTTCCCGTACAACGGGTCGGTGGCCCGGATCACCTTCGGCCCGGTTTCGACCGCCCGGGTACGCAGGTGGATCGCCCGGGGCGATTTCGACGTACTGCACGTGCACGAGCCGCTGGCGCTGAGCCTGTCGCTGCTGGCCGTGATGTCGGCGCGGGGTCCGGTGGTGGCGACCTTCCACACCGCGATGACCCGGTCCAGGGCGCTCGCCGCGGCCCAGGGCATGCTCCAGATCGTGCTGGAGCGGATCACCGCCCGGATCGCGGTCAGCGCGCTGGCCCGCAAGGTGCAGGTGGAGCACCTCGACGGCGGCGCGGTGGAGATCCCCAACGGGGTGGCGGTGGCGAAGTTCGCCGACGCCGAGCCGTTGCCGGGGTGGCCGGGGGAGTGCGCGCCCGGCACCGGCGGCACGATCGGTTTCCTCGGCCGGTTCACCGAGCCGCGCAAGGGTTTCGCCCTGCTCCGGGAGGCGTTCGTGGCGCTCGCCGCCGAACGCCCCGGCCTGCGTCTGCTGGTGGCCGGGCCGGGCGAGCCGACCGAGCTGATGGAGGACGTCCCGGCGGAGCTGCGCGATCGGATCACCTTCCTCGGCCTGGTCTCCGAGGCGGACAAAGCACGCATGCTGCGCAGTGTGCACGTTTACGTCGCACCGAACACCGGTGGCGAGTCGTTCGGCATGATCCTCACCGAGGCGATGGCCGCCGGAGCCGCCATCGTCGCCAGTGACCTGGACGCGTTCCGCCGGGTGCTGGACGGGGGCCGGGCCGGGCAGCTCTTCCCCACCGGTGACGCCCAGGCGCTGCGTCGTACGCTCGTCGAACTGCTCGACGACCGGGAGCGCCGGGCGGCCCTGTCGGCCTGCGCGCGGGAGGTCGTGGCGATGTTCGACTGGCCGATGGTTGCCCGCCGGGTTCTGGAGGTATACGCAGCTGCGATCGAGGCCACCGACGGACGGGTGATCGACCAGGAGTGGGTGGGGCCACGCTGAGCCGGGACGGCGGTCGGCTCGCATGCAGGTGCCGGCGGCGTACACGCGCCTCCGGCCGGACGGGATGAGGGAGCCGCACGACGATGCCGCACATGTGGTGGTTGGTGGGTGCTGTCGCCGTGATCGGCCTGATCGCGGTGTACCTGTCCTGGACGGCCGGTCGGGTCGACCGGCTCCACATCCGGGTCGCCTCGGCCGCCCGGTCCCTCGACGCGCACCTGCTGCGCCGGGCCGCCGCCGCGGCGGTGCTGGCCGAGGAGCACCTCTCGGTGGAGCTCTACGCGGCGGCCCGGATCGCGCTCGACGCCGGACCCGAGGAGCGTGAGGCGGCCGAGAACGACCTCACCCGCCAGCTCCGCTTCACCCCGATCTCGGCGGACGACCCGGCCGCCGAGTCGGTGATCGCGGCCAGCCGCCGGCTCGGCCTGGCCCGCCAGGTCCACACCGATCTCGTACGCGACGCGCTGACCGCCCGCCGTCGCCCCGTCGTACGCCTGCTCCGGATGGCCCGCAAGCACGAGCGCCCCACCTACTTCGACGTCGACGACCCCACCCTCCACCCCCTCCCCTCCACCCCATCACCACCACCCCCACCACCCCCCCTACCCCAACCCGCCCCGACCCCCGACAACCGCCCCGCCCCCGCCTGACCCACCCCCTCGGACGATCTTGCAGTTGTGGCTCCCGGATTGTGGTGAAAGTTCGATTTTGTCCACGACCACAAGTGCAAGATCGACGGGCGGTCGGGGTGGGGCTCGGGACGGGTCCTGGGGTGGGGTGAGGTTGGGCACAGGGGAGGCCACGGGGGGGTTGATTGGCTGTGGGGCGGGGCGTTGGGCGCGCGTAACATCGGTTGCGGAATGTGAATCCCGCCCCTGAGGAGTGACTGAGCGTGTCCGATTCCGCCGTGCAGCCAGAGTCCGCCAGCCCCGTTGTCGGCAGTGCCCGAGTCAAGCGCGGGATGGCCGAGATGCTCAAGGGCGGCGTGATCATGGACGTGGTCACCGCCGAGCAGGCGAAGATCGCCGAGGACGCCGGTGCGGTCGCGGTGATGGCGCTGGAGCGGGTGCCGGCCGACATCCGGGCCCAGGGCGGTGTCTCCCGGATGAGCGACCCGGACATGATCGACAGCATCATCAACGCGGTCTCCATCCCGGTGATGGCCAAGGCCCGGATCGGCCACTTCGTCGAGGCCCAGGTGCTCCAGGCGCTCGGCGTCGACTACGTCGACGAGTCCGAGGTGCTGACCCCGGCCGACTACGCCAACCACATCGACAAGTGGGCGTTCACCGTTCCGTTCGTCTGCGGGGCGACGAACCTGGGCGAGGCACTGCGCCGGATCACCGAGGGTGCGGCGATGATCCGCTCCAAGGGCGAGGCCGGCACCGGTGACGTCTCCAACGCGACCACCCACATGCGCAAGATCCTGGGCGAGATCCGCCGCCTCGGCTCGCTCGCCCCGGACGAGCTCTACGTCGCGGCCAAGGAGCTCCAGGCGCCGTACGAGCTGGTCCGTGAGGTGGCCGAGACGGGCAAGCTGCCGGTCGTACTCTTCACCGCCGGAGGCATCGCGACCCCGGCGGACGCCGCGATGATGATGCAGCTCGGCGCCCAGGGGGTCTTCGTCGGTTCGGGGATCTTCAAGTCCGGCAACCCGGAGCAGCGGGCCGCCGCGATCGTCAAGGCGACCACCTTCCACGACGACCCGGACGTGCTGGCGAAGGTCTCCCGCGGGCTGGGCGAGGCGATGGTCGGCATCAACGTCGACGAGATCCCGCAGCCGCACCGCCTCGCCGAGCGTGGCTGGTGAACCCGGTAGCAAACGGGAGCGGCAGATGACCACCATCGGCGTGCTCGCGTTGCAGGGTGACGTACGCGAGCACCTGCTGGCCCTGGCCAGCACCGACGACGCGATCGCCCGGCCGATCCGCCGGCCCTCGGAGCTGGACGACGTCGACGCCCTGGTCATCCCGGGCGGCGAGTCCACCACGATGAGCAAGCTGGTCGCCGAGTTCGAGCTGCTCGAACCGATCCGCAAGCGGATCACCGACGGCATGCCGGTCTACGGCTCCTGCGCCGGCATGATCATGCTGGCGACCGAGGTCCTCGACGGGCGACTCGACCAGCGCGGCTTCGACGGGATCGAGATGACCGTCCGGCGCAACGCGTTCGGCCGGCAGGTCGACTCGTTCGAGGCCCCGGTGGAGATCACCGGTGTGCCCGGTCCCCGGTTCGACGCCGTTTTCATCCGGGCTCCCTGGGTGGAGCGGGTGGGTGACGGGGTGCAGGTGCTGGGCCGGGTGACCGAGGGTCCGGCGGCGAACCGGATCGTCGCGGTACGGCAGGGAAACCTGCTCGCCACCTCGTTCCACCCGGAGCTGACCGGGGATCTGCGGGTGCACCAGTACTTCGTGGACCTGGTCCGGGAAGCCACCGCCTGAACCGCTGCGCCGGCGATGTCGGCGGGTGGGAGCACCGCCGTCGGGCCGCGTGCAACGCCACCGCCTGACGGGGTGTGACGGCCGGGCGGGTCGCGCCGGTAGGATTGCCGGGTTCGGCCGGGCAGTCTGCTCCAATCGCCTTCCGCCCAGAGCCGACAGCGGATCTTCACCCGGCCTGATTGTCGCGAAATCGGCGATATCGCCGGGAAGATGAGCGGGCAGTCGACTGTTGACGCGTGGGTTAGCGACGGAGGTAACAGATGTCCGGCCACTCAAAGTGGGCGACGACCAAGCACAAGAAGGCGGTCATCGACGCCAAGCGCGGCAAGATGTTCGCCAAGTTGATCAAGAACGTCGAGGTGGCGGCGCGTACCGGCGGCGGTGACCCGACCGGCAACCCGACCCTCTACGACGCCATCCAGAAGGCGAAGAAGAGTTCGGTCCCGAACGACAACATCGACCGCGCGGTCAAGCGCGGCTCCGGCCTGGAGGCCGGCGGCGCCGACTGGCAGACGGTCATGTACGAGGGCTACGGCCCCAACGGCGTCGCGCTCCTGATCGAGTGCCTCACCGACAACCGCAACCGGGCCGCGACCGAGGTACGCACGGCGCTCACCCGTAACGGCGGCTCGCTCGCCGACGCCGGCTCGGTGTCGTACATGTTCACCCGCAAGGGTGTGGTGATCGTGCCGAAGGCGGGGCTGACCGAGGACGACGTCCTGCTCGCGGTCCTCGACGCCGGTGCCGAGGAGGTCAACGACCTGGGCGAGGCGTTCGAGGTCATCTCCGAGCCGACCGACCTGGTCGCGGTCCGTACCGCGCTCCAGGAAGCCGGCATGGAGTACGAGTCGGCCGAGTCGTCCCTGGTCCCGAGCGTCACCATCCCGCTCGAGGAGGACGGCGCGCGGAAGATCTTCAAGCTGATCGACGCGCTGGAGGACTCCGACGACGTGCAGAACGTCTACGGCAACTTCGACATCTCCGACGAGGTCATGGCCGCCGTCGACTAGTTCGTCGCTCCGTCCGTATATACGGCGCGCCCCGGTATATCCTTCCGGCAGGAGGTGACTCATGGCGAAGACTCTGTTGGACCTCGACGAGGACCTTCTGGCGGAGGCCACGGTCGCACTCGGCACGTCCACGAAGAAGGACACGGTGACCGAGGCGCTGCGACAGGCGGTCGAGGGAAGTCGGGAGCGTCGGCAGCGGGCATTGGCGGATCTCCAGCAGATCGCGGATGAGGGCGGTTTCCACTTCGATCGGCTCGACGAGCTGGATCAGTGAAGTACCTCATCGACACAAGTGCGTTGGTCAGGGTCCTGCGTCGCCAGGTCGAACCCCAGTGGTCCGATCTGGCGACTCGGGGCCTGATCGCTATCTGCGAGCCCGTACTCGTGGAGACGCTGACCATCGCCGATGCCAAGAGCCACGAGCGGGTGGAGGAAGGGCTACGGGACTTGTACCCGTGGGTACCGGTCCCCGACGACGCCTGGCGACTCGTGAGCGCGGTACGGCTCGAACTCGCCGCACGCAGTGCCCACCAGGGACTCTCGGTCGCCGACCATCTGATCGTCGCGACCGCCATCAAGCTGAAGCTTGTCGTTCTTCATCAGGACGCTGATTTCGAGACAGTGGCCAGTGTGGTGCCACAGTTCCAGCAGGAGCGCGTCGGCTCGGCGACATAGCCGAGCAAGCCCGCCCTCTCCGTGATGTGAAAGCCTCTCGTCGCCCTCAACGGGCATCCGAACGATGTGGCATTTCATACCATTACTCGGAGAGGGGGTATTTTGTCTAGTTGCGACTGCGGCGGCCGGTGACCGTCGACCGGGCGGTGGGATTGAACCGCCAGGCCGGCGGGCCCCAGCGGGCCACCCTGCTGGAGCTGTTTCTCGACCTCGTCTTCGTCGCCGCCCTCGCCCTGACCTCGCAGAAGCTCTCCGCCGATCTGAGCTGGACCGGAGCCTTCCAGAGCCTGGTGCTGCTGATGGCGGTCTGGTGGGTCTGGTCCGTCACCGCCCTCACCACCGACCTCTACCTGACCCAGCACCCACCGATCTACCCGATGACCATCTCGGTCATGTTCGGCACCATGCTGATGGCCGCCGCACTGCCGGCCGCCTTCAGCCACAGCGCCGCCGTCTTCGCGGGCGCGTACGTGGCGATCCACCTCGGCCGCAGCCTCTTCCTCACCCCGGCACTCCAGGGCCGGGAGGTACGCCGGCACGCCGGCCGCTTCTTCTTCTGGTTCCTCGTCTCGGCCGTACCGTGGCTGGTCGGAGCCGTTGTGGCGGGCACCGCGCGCGGGCTGCTGTGGGCGTTCGCGCTCACCGTCGACTACCTGGCGGCGCTGCTGCGTTATCCCACCCCGTGGCTCGGCCGCGTGCCCAGGCCGCAGTACCGGTTGGCGGCCGAACACCTGGCCGAGCGCTACCAGCAGTTCTTCACCCTCGCGCTGGGCGATCTCATCCTGGTCACCAGCCTGACGTACGCCGGGACCGGTTTCGCCCCGGCCCGGACCGCCGCGTTCGTGGTCGGGTTCGCCAACGCCGTGCTGCTCTGGCAGATCTACGTCCAGCGGGCCGGAGCGCTGTTGCAGGCGGCGATCGAGTCGTCCCGCGACCCCGGCCGCCTCATGCGGTCCGCGCCCTACACCCACCTGTTGATGGTGGCCGGTGTGGTCGTCGCCGCGGCCGGGGCGGAAGCCGTCATCCACCACCCCACCGGGGACAGCACCGCGGGCATGATCGGTGTCCTCCTCGGCGGGCCGGTGCTGTTCCTGCTCGGCCGGGCCAGATTCGAGTACGAGGTGTTCAGCCGGGTGTCCCCCTCCCGGTGGGTGGCGTTGCTCGTACTGGTGATCGCCGCCCCGATCATGATCCTCGTCCCGCCGCTCGGGATCGCGATCGTGGCCACCCTGGTCCTGACCGGGGTCGCCGTCGCCGACGTCCTCCGGGCACGCGGCCGTCCCCCCGAGTCTCCGTCACCCGCCATCTAGGGGTGGACGGCGGATCGCCCCGCCGTCCACCCGAAGACGCTGCCGTCAGGCGGTGGCGTTCATGAAGCGGGCCACCGGCAGGGCGTGGTTGACGATGCGTACGTCACCGAGCCAGCCGTAGAAGCCCTGCTCGATCAGCCGGTCGTAGTGGTACGCGCCGAAGAACCACGGTTCACCCGAGGTGGCCAGGCCGATCGCCGGGGTGCTCGGGTTGCGCAGCAGCGGGGCGCCGTCGACGTACAGGACGGTGTGCTGGCCGTCGTTGACCACCGCGACGTGGAACCACTCACCGGTGCGCATCTCGTGGCCCCAGTTGGTGGAGATGTCGTTCTGGTTGGTCGGGAAGACCGCCCACTGCAACGCCATCCCGTCCGACAGCGACAGCGTCGCCAGCGGTTCCGCCGGGTCGCCACCGGTCTTGCCGGCGTCGGCACCCGCACCGAACCGGCTGACCACGCTCATCCAGGCGTGGTTGGTCGACTTGGCGTCGGCGGGGAGCTTGACGAACGCCTCGATCGTGTAGCCGCCGGTGAAGGTCATCGTGTTCATCGGCGCGGCGTCGCCCGTACGCAGGTAGGCGCCCCGGGCCGGCTTCTTGCCGCCGGCGAACCGGAGACTCGACCGGGTCGGCTGGGCCGGGTGGTGCTCGGTCGACCAGCGCAGCGCGGTGGCGTCACTGCCGGCGAGGGTGACCCGGGTCAGGTCGTTGCCGTTGCCGGAGAGGTCGTTGACCCGGTATCCATCCGGGACGGTGGCGCCGTCGGTCGACGACTGGTCGAACCGCCAGTAGCCGACGGTCCCCTTGACCAGCATTTCCTTCACCGGGCGGACCGGCGGCACCGGCACCGGGGCGAAGCCGGCGAACCGGGCCGGGAAGTCGATCGCGAGACTGAACCGGTCGGCGGGGCCGGTCAGCTCGATCTCACCCTGCTCCAGCGGGTTGCGCCGCTCGGCGGGCTTGCCGAGGATCCACGGCGACAGCGTCTCCACGTCGATCGTGTTCCGGGCCAGGTCGAAGTGGTAGAGCCGGATCATCGCGCTGCCGCCGTAGTAGCGGTCCTGGTAGTCGGTGACGTGCACGTGCACGTCGTGCCCGGCGGTGTTGGTGAGCACGGTCCGCCCCGACGGCCAGTAGTGCCCGTTGAGGGTCAGGAAGATCTGGTCGCTGTCCTTGACGAGGTTGTCCCAGAGCGACTGGCCGTAGGCCGACAACGTGGCCTTGCCGGCCGCGTCGGCCGACGCGACCTCGTGGGTGGTGAGGATCGCCGGCGTACGGGGGTGCGCGGCGAGAACCTGCTTTGCCCAGGCGATGGTGCCGGCGGAAGCCCGCCAGTCCAGCGCGAAGACGAGCCACTCCCGGCCGGCTGCGCGTACGAGATGGTAGGTGTTGTAGCCGTCGGGGGTGGACCCACCGAACGTGGAGAGCGGGGCGAACCGCGACGGCGGGAAAACGTCGAGGTAGGCGCTCGGCCCGCGCTGGTCGTCCGTACGCGAGTCGATGTCGTGGTTGCCGGCGAGCACGCTGTACGGCATCTTGCGCTTGTCGAAGATCTCGAAGACCTTGCCCGCGGCGGTCAGCTCGGACGCGGCGGCGTTCTCGACCACGTCCCCGAGATGCGCGGCGAAGACGATGTTGTGCTCCTCGCGCTGGTCCAGGATGTACCGCAGGCTCGCGGTCAGCGGGGCCGGGTCACCCCGGTCACCGTCGAAGAGATACTGCGTGTCCGGGATGATGGCGATCGTGAAGCGGGGGTTCTCCGGGTCGACCTTGCCGTTGCCGGTGGCGGTGGTGCCGGCGGCCTGGTCGGCGGCGAGGGCGGGCTGCGCGGCGACGCCGAGTACACCGGCAGCCGCCGCGCCCGCACCGACCAGACCGGCACCCCGCAGGAACGTACGTCGGCTGGCGGCGCCCGGAACGGGCGAAAGGGAATTATCAATAGGCTCTTGCATGTCAGGGCTCCCAGCTGTGACGAAGGTTCGGGCACATTAGGGGCGACAGCTCCGAACGATGATCACCAGTACGGGCAACGCCAGCCGAACGCCGAGTGAAGTATCCGCAGCTACAGCGGCTGCACCCTCCCCATGATCTCGAAGAGTTCGGCCGGTCCTGGCGAGCCGAACCCTCCCGGATCATGGGCTACGGGATGGCTCGCGGGGGGCGCCACATGGGCCAGAGGGAGGGGCCTGTGTCCGGCAGGGTGATCCGGCCCTCGCTGACGTAGCCGTGCCGTTGGCAGAAGTCGCGGCCCGCCTCGCTCCCGGCGACCAGGTAGGCGGGGACCCGGGCCGCGTCGAGGATCCGGTGCCGGTGCCGGAGCAGCGCACTGCCGACCCCCCGCGACCGCCGCACCTGGTGCACCCCGAGCCAGCTCAAATGGTGGTGCGGACCGCCCGGATGGTGCCCGCCCAGCGTGGTCTCCAACAGGTGGAACCGTTGCGCGTACGGGCCGGCGGCGGCGCGCAGGCGGGTGGGGAGGTCGGCAAGGCCGGGCGGTCGGTGGTGCGGGGTGATCCGGGGCAGCCAGAGGGCGGCGGCGGATAGCTCGGTGGTGACGTGCACCGTCCCGGCCCCGAGGGTGTGCGTGATCAGCTCACCGAAGAGGTCGTAGAGCACGGGGTAACGCTGGACCGGGTCGGGCACCAGCCACTGCGCGACCGGCTCGTGCCGGAACACCTCGGCCATGATGTGGCTGATGCCGGAGACGTCGGCGAAGCCGGCCGCACGCAGCTCCGGGTCCGATGTGGTGGTGGCCAACACGGATCCTTTCAGCTCGATATAATGGATGCTTTTTCGTGTACGCGCTATTCGCGCGTCCATTTCATGAACCGCTCGAAAAGCTGGATCGGCGTCACGTCCGGCAACTCCCGGGCGGCACCGGTCATCCAGCCGGCGGCGAACATGGCGAGGCTGATCCGATCAGTGGTGAGGAGAAGGAGAGTTCGCGCCCGTTCGCACGGCCATTCGGCGGCTCCGCAGGTGCAGGACCAGGCGGGTCGTACCGCCATATGATCTTCGCTCATCACAGCCCCTCGGGTTCGAGTCGATCGCGCAGGGCGCTTGTCCGTACCCGGAGAAGCCGCTCGCCGAGGCGGTCGCCGTTGCCGGCGATCTGGATGCCGTGCAGGTCACACCACTCGGGATCGTCGGTCGAGGTCGGCTCGCGGGTGACCCGGACGACCAGTGGTTGGTCGCCGTCCTGATAGTCGTCGCGCTCCAAGCGGATCAATCGCCGGTGCAGTTCGGGAAACATCGTCCTCGTCTCTCCGTGCAGGGGCACGGGTGGGGAAATGTGGCGTTGGTGAATTCACCCGTGCCCCTGCCGGTGCTCGCCGGGTGGGGGATCGGCGAGTTGCAAAAGATATTTCAGGGAGCCCTTGGCTTGGCGCAATCCCGTGCACCACAATCGACACCGGGGAATGAGGCGCCTAACGCAACGGCAGAGGGGGACATAACGTGGACGTTGACGAGAGCACCGTCCCGCGTAGGCAACTCGGTAGGTATCTGAGGGAGCTTCGCGACGACGCGCACATCACCGCGACCGCCGCGGCCAAGGCTTTGGAGTGGTCGGTGCCCCGGATCTGGCGGTACGAGACCGGCCAGGTGCCGATGCACCCGAACGACGTCGAGGCGATGTGCCGGCTCTACGGCGCCACGCCGGAGCGGACCGAAACGCTGCGTGGCCTGGCCCGGGAAACCAAGTCACGCGGCTGGTGGCACAGCTACGGCGAAGCCGTCAAAGACTGGTTCAAGCTCTACATCGGTCTGGAAGCAGCAGCCGTCAGAATTCGGCAGTACGAGACGAGTCTGATCCCTGGCCTGTTGCAGACCGTGGAGTACGTGCAAGAAATCATGCGGCTCGACCATCCGGACATGCCGGACGCGGAGCGCCGTGCCAAGGCAGACGTCCGGATCCGGCGGCAAGGACTCCTGGCTCGGGCAGTACCACCGGGACCGCAACTCGACGTGATCTTGACGGAGTTCGTGCTCCGCCGTTCGCTGAGCGACCGGGCGGCGATGGGCCGACAGCTCGACTACCTGGTAGCGGCGGGGCAGCGGCACAACCTGAGCATCCGGGTCCTGCCACTGAATGCCGGACTGGGCCGCTGGGCGATGATCGGGCAGTTCACGATCCTGGACTTCGCCACCGAGAACGTTCGAGAACCGGAGCCGGCGACCGTCTACATGGATGGCCCGTGCGGCGCGGTCTACCTCGACAAGCCGTATGAGATCGCCACCTACGAGGATGCCTGGCGCTCGCTTACGGAGCAGGCGCTTGGTCCGGAAGAATCACGAGAGTTGATCGCATCGATAGCCAAGGAGTTCAACAGTGCGTACTGACGGTGTCTGGCGTAGGTCGACTCGCTCCGGTGGCGAGGGCAACTGCGTCGAGGTGGCTGGGCTGCCTGGGGTGATTTCGGTGCGAGACAGCAAGGACCAGGCCGGGCCGGTGCTCGCATTCCCCGACCACGCGTGGCGTGCGTTCCTCGCCGACCTGCCCCACCAAAGCTGACCTGCCTTACGGAGGCTGACCCACCCGTGACGGTGTGCGTCGTGGTACCCGCGCGGGTGGGCGACGCACACCAGTCGATGATCCACGCGCGCTGAGCTGTCGAAAGACCCGCCCCGGCGACAGCTCAGCGCGCGTGGATCATGCAAAGCCACCCCACCGACCCGGGCTGCCCCCCGCACCCCCCAAGATTGGGCGCGGCCGTGGCGATTTGCTGCCCTTCTGGGGGCAGTTAGTCGTCACAGCCCGAGGTGCCACGTCCCTTGATCTCGTCCGCAGGTGGGTCGGCGTGGGTCCGTACAGGATCAGCCCTTTTCTCTGCCGGGCAACCTTCTGCGGGGCGGATCCGTGGTAGCTGCCTGACGGACCGTGCAGGTCAGCGCCCAACCGACGTGTTCGCCGTCCACTAGCACCCCCCGTACCAGCTAGCGCCGCCGGCACCGCCCCTTCACGCGTTGATCATGAAGTTAGCGCGCCGCCGAGGCCCTGATCGCGTACCTAACTTCATGATCAACGGCGTGATCCGGGAGGGTCAGTGGCGGCGGAGGGCTACTACGGCTATGTCGTCGGTGATTTCTGGGGGGGCCAGGTTGGTTAGGAGGCGGCCGCAGAAGTGGTCGAGGTTGGCGTCGACCGGGGCGGCGGTGGCGGCGAGGGCCAGCATCCGGCGGTCTATGTCGATGTCGCGGCGTTCGATCAGGCCGTCGGTGTAGAGGACCAGGGTCGCGCCGGGCGGGAGGACGAGTTCCAGGTCGTCGGGGCGGTTCGCGCGTACGCCGAGCAGGGTGGCGGTGTGCTCGACGAAGGTGGTGGCGCCGCCGTCGGTGACCAGGAGGGCGGGGAGGTGGCCGGCGCTGGCCAGGCGGATCCTGCCCGTGTCGGGTTCGAGGGTCAGTACGCAGAGCGTGGCGAACTCGCCCGGCAGGAGCGTACGGACGAGTTTGTCGACCCGCGCGACGATGGCGCCCGGCGGATGCCCCTCCACCGCGTACGCCCGGATGGCGTGCCGGAGCTCGGCCATCACGGTCGCCGCGTGCAGTGAGTGGCCCGCGACGTCGCCGATCGCCACCAGGAGCCTGCCGTCGATCATCGCGAGTTCGTAGAAGTCGCCACCGACCTCGGTCTGCGCACTCGCCGGCTCGTAGCGGACCGCGAGGTCCAGACCCTCGATCCGGGGCAGCGTACGGGGCAGCAGGCTGCGTTGCAGCGTCACCGCGATCCGGTGCTCCTGGTCGTACGAGCGCTGCGCCTCGACCGCCGCGGCGAGCGCCTGCACGAGCTGACTGAGCACGATGGACTCGGCGGCCAGGGCCGAGTCCGGTACGGCGATCTGCACCCCCGGCCGGTCGTCGCGCAGTCGCGCGGTGGCGACCGCGATCCGCTCCTCCGCTTTGGTGAGTAGCGGCCAGGCGGTCGGCGGTTCGGTGCGCAGGGCGACGCCGACCGGAACCGGACTCGGGTCGACCGGCCACGACTGGATCGTCACCGGGGTGCCGGGCTCGGTGGCGGTGGCGATCAGCCGTTCGCCGTCGGTGTTCTGCGCGGCGACAACCGCGCCCGTACCGAAGATCTGCGAAGCCCCGGCCACGGCGGCGGTGAGGAGCTGGACCAGGGTGGGGGCGGAGTTGACCGCCAGGGTGGTCTCGGCGAGGCGGGCGAGGCGGGCGGCGAGCAGCTCGGCCCGGCGCCGGGCCCGGTAGTACCGCAGCGCGGCGTGGGTGGTGGCGATCAGCTCGTCCGGCTCGATCGGCTCCACCAGGTACGCGTCCGCGCCCCGGGTGAGGCCCTGGATCCGGTCCCCGACGTCGACCGCGTGCGCGGACACGTGGATCACCGGCCGGGACGCCCAACGGGGATCGGCCTTGATCCGTTCACTGACCTCGAACCCGGTCATGTCGCCGAGCCGCACGTCGAGCACGATCAGGTCGACGTCCTCGTGTTCCATCCGTTCCAGCGCCGCCGCGCCACTGTCGGCCTGGATCACCGTGAAACCGGCCCGGGTCAGCCAGCTCACCAGCAGGTAACGCTTCGCGGCCCGGTCGTCGACCACCAAAATCGTGGCGTCGGATGCCCTCTGGTTCGGCGCGGTCATGGCATCGGTCGTACGGGTAGGCGGACGGTGAAGGCGCTGCCCGCGCCGGGGGTGCTCTCGACGTCGAGGGTGCCGCCGAGCAGGGTGGCCAGCCGACGGGCGTAGGGGAGCCCGAGCCCGGTGCCGCCCGGTGAGCGGCCCGGCACCTGGTAGAACTCCTCGAAGATCCGCTCCTGGAGTTCGGGTGCGATGCCGATGCCGGTGTCGCTGACCCGCAGCGTCCAGGTCTGCCCGTCGCTTTCGGCGGTCATCCGCACCTCCCCCCGTTCGGTGAACTTGAGCCCGTTGTGCAGCAGGTTACGCAGCACATGGGTCAACAGGACCTCGTCCGAGCGGATCACGGCCGACGGGTCGGGCTCGACCACCACCAACTCGACCTCGGGACGGGTGCCGAGCGCCCGTGCCGTACCGCGCAACTGGCCGAAAACGGCCCGGAGTTCGATGTCGGACCAGGTCGGCTCGATCGTGCCGGACTCGGCCTTGGCCAGGTCGAGCAGGTCGTTGACCAGCGCCAACAGGTCGACCGCCGAACCACGGATCAGCTCTATCTGTTGCTGCTGCTCGTCGGTGAGCGGATCCGAGGACGGGTCGACCAGCAGCCGGGACAGCCCGATCACCGCGGTCACCGGCGCCCGCAACTCGTGACTGGCGTTGGCCAGGAACCGGGTTTTCGCCTCGCTCGCCGCCCGCAACCGCACCGAGCGGTCCTCCAACTCGGCGTGCAGGGCGACCACGCCCCGGTTCGTCTCGTCGAGTTCCTCGGAGAGCTGGGTGTAGAGCGCCAGCACACCCTGGTTCGTCTCGCTGAGCTCGTCGTTGAGCCGGGCGAGTTCGTCGCGCTGGGCCCGCGCCTGCTCCAGCGCGGCGAGCAACTGCTCGTTCTGCTCGGCCATCTCCTCCAGCGGCGTACGGGCGACCGAGGTGCCGAGTTTGTCGCGTACCACCGCCAGTCGGGCGGGAGTGAGCGGACCGGCCGACGCGGGGATGCGCCGGGACATCCGGATGACCGCCGTCGTCCCGTCCTGCCGTACGGCGAACGTGTCGACGAGCCGGGCCACGGCCAGCGCCTGCGACAGTTCCCGCTGTGACGTACCGGCCGTCACGCCGGTGGTGACCTCGATGACCAGTACCGCCTCCGCGTCGACCTCGACCGAGAACACCACCTCGCTGCGGGTCGGCGTACGGACGGCGCCCAGCAGGTAGCGGCCGATCTCGCTCAGCGCGGTGGCCAGCCGTACCTGGTCCTGGTGCTCGAAACCGACGGCGGCGGCCACCTCCCGGCCGCGTTGGCGGACCACGAACACGTCCGACTCCGTACGCAGCGCCATCCGCAGCAGCGGTGTGCCGGTGTCGGTCATGGTCGGGTCCGGGCGACGAGTACGCAGGCGTCGTCCCGGCGTACGCCCGCGTCCCGCAGTAGCGTCGCGGCGATCACCTGCGGGGAGCGGCGTTGCAGCCCCGGATAGTCCGTCAGCCGCCACCGGTCGGTCACCCCGTCGCTGTGCATGACCAGGTTCGCGTCGTCCGGCAACGGATACTCGAAGTCGCGTAACGTCCGGCGCTGGTGGCCGACGATTCCGGGCAGGGACACCAGTCCGCGTCGCTCCTCGCCGTCCGCCACGAACCCGGCGATGTTGCCCAGCCCGGCGTACCGGACCAGGTTGGCGTCCGGGACGAGTTCGGCGACCGCGGCGGCGGCACCACGGGTGTGGGAGATCGACCGGTGCAGGTGCTCCAGCACCGCCGACGGTGGCCCCACCGGAGCGGAGTGGAAGGCGTGTACGGCGGACTGAGCCGCCATCGCCGCGAGCGGCCCGTGGCCGAGCCCGTCACAGACCAGCACCTGCCGCCGGCCGTCGACGACCCGTACGGCGAACCCGTCGCCGCACGACTGCTCGCCGGTCATCGGGCGGCTGATCCCGGCGGTCCAGACCGGTTCGGGTTGTTCCGCCGGCCAGACCCGGGCGACCGTCACCGTGCCCCGACCGGGCGTCGAGAAGACGTCGACCCAGGTCGACTGCCGCAGGATCGCGCCGAGTCCGATGCCGAGCGAACCGGCGGTCGAGTGCCCGTCCCGCGACGACTTCGCCACGTCGGCCATGCCGGGGCCGGAGTCGACCGCGACGAGTTCCACCCCGGCGACCTTCCCTGCCCGGGCCGGACGGATCAGGAGCAGCCCGTCGTCGGCGTGCTTGACCAGGTTGGTGGCCAGTTCGGTCACCACGATCGCGAGCGCGTCGACCCGACCCTTGTCCAGGCCGACCCGCACCCCGAGTTGTTCGGTGGCCCGGCGGGCCGTACCGATCGTGCCCGGCTCCTCGACCCGGAACCAGACCCCGTCGTCGATCAGCCGGTCTTCGCCCGTCACGTCGACCGGGCCCACTTGGTGATGGTCACCCTGGTGCCGCGACCGGCGCCGGTGTCGATGTCGAACTCGTCGACGAGGCGTCGGGCTCCGCTGAGCCCCAGCCCGAGGCCGCCGCCGGAGGTGTAGCCGTCGGTGAGGGCGAGGTCCAGGTCGGCGATGCCGGGGCCGTCGTCGGAGAACACGACCCGTACGCCCTTTCGTCGGCCGCTGTCGACGAAGGTGACCTCGGCGGCCCCGCCGCCGCCGTAGACGAGGGTGTTCCGGCCGAGTTCACTCGCGGCGGTGACCAGTTTGGTTTGGTCGACCAGGGACAGTTTGACCGTGACGGCGGCGGTGCGGACGAGTTGGCGTACCCGGACGACGTCCCCGTCCGAGTTGATCGTCACGACCTGGGCGGTGCCCGGGTCGGAGCCGCCGGTCACGGGGCGGTCGGTGTCGGTGTGTCGAGGTCCGGGCCTCCCGGTAGCGCCCAGACGTCCGCCGGGTAGGGGTCGACCTCGTACGCCGCCTCGTCGGCCCGGGAACGGGCGAGGAGTTCCATGCCCCGTTCCACGTTCAGGGCGGTACGGATGCCGTCCAGCGACAGTCCCAGCTCGACCAGGGTGATCGCCACCGCGGGTCGCATGCCGACCACCACGGTCTCCGCGTCGAGGACCCGGGCGATGCCCGCGATGGTGGAGAGCATCCGGCCGACGAACGAGTCGACGATGTCCATCGCGGTGATGTCGATGATGACCCCGTGGCAGCCGGTCGCAACGATCCGGTCGGCCAGGTCTTCCTGGAGGGTGAGGGCGGTCTGGTCCTCCATGTCGACCTGGATCGAGACCAGGAGCAGGTCGCCGATCTTGAGGACGGGTACCCGGTCCATCAGGCGCTCCGGTGGCCGGTGGCGACCGCGCCGGTCGCCCGCCGGGACGCGTCGATCATCCGGAGCGCGTGCCGGAGCGCGTCGGCGAGGGTGGACTTGGTGGCGATGTCGCCGAACTCGATGCCGAGCGCCACGATGGTTTGCGCGATCTGCGGGCGGATGCCGGAGATGATGCACTCCGCGCCCATCAGCCGGGCGGCGACCACGGTCTTGAGGATGTGCTGCGCGACCTGGGTGTCGACCGCCGGCACCCCGGTGATGTCGATGATCGCGTACGGGGAACCGGTGTCGACCAGGGTCTGCAGGAGCCGTTCCATGACCACCTGCGCCCGTGCCGAGTCCAGCGTCCCGACCAGCGGGATCGCGACCACGCCGTCCCAGAGCTTGACCACCGGGGTGGACAGCTCCAGCAGTTGCTCGGTCTGGTCGGCGATCAGCCGTTCCCGCGACTTCGTGTACTGCTCGAAGGTGAACAGGCCGAGTTGGTCCACCACGGTCGACGCCGCGACGAACCCCGTCAACGTCTCCCGGTCACCGGCGCGTACGTCCAGCACGTCGAGCAGCGCGTCCTTCAACGCGAACACGCTGACCGCGGTCTCGGTGGCGGTGAATCCCTGCCGGGCCCGGGTGCGGGACAGATCCGCGAGCGTGGCCCGCAGTCCGGCGGCATTCTCGGCGGTCAGGTCGAACTGGCCGTTACCCAGGGTCGTGGTCAGGGTGCGGTGCAGTTCCTGCACCTCCTGGCGCAGCTCGGCCTCGGTCATCCGGCCGCGCAGCGACGCGGCGGCGGTCTCCGTCCACCGGGTCACCAGATGCTCTGCGTGCTCGCTCAGCAACGCAGCGAGACGACTGCTCTCGTCCGCCGTGATTCCCATGTTTCCTCCCCAGTTACCGGCCGGCTCGGCCCCTCGCCGGTCAGGCCGGTGGACTGTATCACCGGCGACGGACACGCCCGGTGGGTCGACGACAGGGCGGTGGCCTGCGGAAGTTGACCTTTCCGAATGGCCCGGTTCGTGACCGGAACGGCACCGGTCCGGGTGACGCGTGCCCCACCGCCGCGAGGGCACCGAAGCGGGGTCCGCAAAGCCCATAGGGTACGAGGATGGCCCACTCGTACGAGGATCCCGGGAAGCCGGACGTACGCGGTCCCGGGCGGTATCTGTGGTGGCTGGTGACCAGCCAGTGGCGGCGGGTGATCGCGGGTGCGTCGCTGGGCACGGTGTGGATGGTCGGCCTGGCGCTGCCTCCGTACCTGCTCAGCCGGGCGATCGACGACGGACTGCGGCCCCGGGACACCGGTGCGCTGGTCGGGTGGGTGGCGGCACTGTTCGGCGTCGGGGTGCTGAACGCCTTCGTCGGCATGCTGCGGCACCGGACGATGACCGGGATCCGGATGGACGCGGCCTTCCGTACCGTGCGGGTCGTGGTCGGTCAGGCGACCCGGCTCGGCGCCGCGCTGCCCCGACTGGTCACGGCCGGCGAGGTAGTCACCATTGGTATCGGTGATGTCTGGGTGATCAGCCGGGTGCTGACCCTCACCGGTCCCGGCGTCGGGGCGGTGATGACGTACGTCGCGGTCGCCGCGCTGCTGCTCTCCGTCACGCCGCTGCTCGCGGTGGTGGTACTGCTCGGTGTTCCGCTGCTCGCCGTGCTGGTCGGCCCGCTGCTGGGACGGTTGCAGCGGGTCGGCATGGTGTACCGGGAACGGGAGGGCGCGCTGGCCGCCCGGCTGGTCGACATCGTCGGCGGCCTGCGGGTTCTCGGCGGCCTCGGCGGCAAGCGGTTGTACGCCGAGCGCTACCGGCAGGGCTCGCGGACGTTGCAGGCCGACGGTTACCGGGTCGGTGCGGTGACGAGCTGGATCGAGGCCCTCGGGGTCGGCCTGCCGGCGATCTTCCTCGCCGGGGTGACCTGGCTGGCCGCCCGGACGGCCGCCGCGGGCGACATCACCGTCGGCGAACTGGTCGCCGTCTACGGATACGTCGCGGTCCTCGCCGTGCCGGTGTACTTCTTCATCGAGGGCGGACTCGACCTCAGCCGTGGCCTGGTCGCCGCCCGACGGGTGATCCGCTTCCTGTCCATGGAGCCCGGCTCCACGGTTCCTGCCGCAACGGTGAACCCGCCCGAGGCACCCGCGGTGCTGCGCGACCCCGTGTCCGGTGTGGAGGTGGCGCCGGGGCGGCTGACCGTACTGGCCGGAGCCCGCCCGGCGGAGACCGGGACCGTCGTCGACCGCCTCGGCGGTTTTGTCGCCTCGGACGTCACCTGGGGAGGGACCCGCCTCGACCGGCTCGACCCGGCCCGCGTACGGGACCGGATCCTGGTCGCCGAGAACGAGGCCGACCTCTTCGCCGGCACCCTGCGCGACATGATCGCCGGCCGGTGGGACCGGAACGACGACACCATCATGCAGGCCGTGTACGCCGCCGTGGCACAGGACATCGTCCTCGGCGCCCCGGACGGGCTCGACTCGACCATCGACGCGCAGGGGCGCAACCTCTCCGGCGGTCAGCGGCAGCGGGTCCGCCTGGCGCGGGCGCTGCTGGCCGACCCGGAGGTGCTGCTGGCGGTCGAACCGACCTCGGCGGTCGACGCGCACACCGAGGCCGCCGTCGCCACCCGGCTGCGGGCCGCCCGTGCCGGTCGCGCCACCCTGGTCACCAGCACGTCACCGCTCCTGGCCGACCAGGCGGACATCGTGTACCACCTGGTCGACGGGCGGGTCGCCGACGCCGGCACACACCGGGAACTCCTGGCCGGCTCCGCCGCGTACCGCCGGTTGGTCTCCCGCGACGCACCCGACGGACCGTTCGCGGCCGGTCCGGTGGACCCGCCCGACGAACCGCTCGCGGCCGGTTCGGGGGATCGGTCCGACGAGCCGGGGTTGCCGAACCAGCGGGTGGTCCGGTGACCGCCCCGGCGGAACCGGCGGCCGGCGGGCTGCCGGTCGCCGAACCGGTACGGGTACGCCGGGCGGCGCTGCGGCTGATCCGGCGCGACGGACGTGTCTTCGCCGCCCTCATCGTGCTGAACGCGCTCGCCGCCGCCGCCGGACTGGTCGGCCCGTGGCTGCTCGGCCGCATCGTCAACACGGTCGAGAGTGGCGGCGGGGTGGCCGCAGTGGACCGGATCGCCGTCGCCATCCTGGCCTTCGCCCTGGTCCAGGCGGTGCTGACCCGGTACGCCCGCTACCTCGGCCACCGCTTCGGCGAGCGGACCTCGGCCCGGATCCGGGAGCAGTTCGTCGACCGGGTCCTGACGCTGCCGACCTCGGTGGTGGAGCGGGTGGGCGCCGGTGACCTGACCGCCCGGGGCACCACCGACGTCGCCATCGTCGGCACCACCCTGCGCGACGCCGGGCCGGACGTGTTCATCGCCGGCATCCAGGTTGTTTTCATCCTCGGCGCGCTTCTTGTCCTCTCCCCGCCGCTCGGCGCCTGCGGCCTGATCGGGCTGCTCGGCATCTGGCTCGTCAGCCGCTGGTACCTGCGCCGCGCACATCCCGCCTACCTGGTCGAGGGGGAGGCGAACTCGGGCCTCGCGGAGGTGCTCGCCGCCACCGCCTCCGGTGCCCGTACGGTCGAGGCGCTGGGACTGCAACAACGCCGGATCACCGCCTGCCTGGAGGCGATCGAGCGGTGCCGGCGTACCCGGATGCGGACCCTGTTCCTGCGCAGCGTGCTCTTCCCCGGTACGGACATCTCACAGACCCTGCCGGTGGTCGGGGTACTCCTGCTCGGCGGTCTGCTGTACGGCCGGGGCGAGGTGAGCCTCGGCACGGTCGTCACGGCAGCGCTCTACCTGCGCCAGATGACCAGTCCGCTGGACACGATCCTGGTCTGGGTCGAGCAGTTGCAGAGCAGCGGTGCCTCGTTCGCCCGGGTCGAGGGTCTGGACCGGATCGCCCGACCGGCGCCTCCGACGTACGCCGAACCGGCCGACGACCGGATCGAGGTGACCGGTGTGCACTACGCCTACGACGGCGTACGCGACGTGCTGCACGGCGTCGACCTGACCGTACGGCCGGGCGAGCGGCTGGCCCTGGTCGGGCCCTCCGGTGCGGGCAAGTCGACCCTGGGCCGGTTGCTCGCGGGTGTGGACCGGCCGCGTACCGGCGGTGTGACCGTCGGCGGGGTGCCGATCGTCGACCTGCCACCGGAACGCCTTTGCCGCCAGGTTGTCCTGGTCACCCAGGAGCACCACGTGTTCCTCGACTCGTTGCGGGACAACCTGCTGGTCGCGTCGGCCGGCGCGGGTGACGGGGAGTTGCGCGCCGCCCTCGCCGCGGTCGGCGCCGACTGGGTCGACGACCTACCGGACGGGCTGGACACCGAGTTGGGCGAGGCCGGTCACCGGCTCGACGGGGCACAGGCCCAGCAACTCGCGCTCGCCCGGGTGGTGCTGGCCGACCCGCACACGCTGATCCTGGACGAGGCGACGGCGCTGCTCGATCCGGCCACCGCACGCAACACCGAGCGGGCGCTGGCCGCGGTCCTCGCCGGGCGTACGGTGATCGCGATCGCCCACCGCCTGCACACCGCGCACGACGCGGACCGAGTGGCGGTGCTGGAGGACGGCCGGATCTCCGAACTCGGCACCCACCACGACCTGGTGGCCGCCGACGGCGCGTACGCCGCACTCTGGAACTCCTGGCACGCCGAACGAACCCCGTCCTCCTGAGTGGACATCCGACCCTACGTCGGCCGGTACTCGACCTCGGGGCGGCCGGGGGTGCCGTACCGGGAACTGCGGCTCACCCGGCCGGTCCCGACCAGGTGTTCGAGGTAGCGGCGGGCGGTCACCCGGGAGGTGCCGGTCCGGGTCGACACCTCGGTCGCCGACAGTCCCGGCTCGGCCCGCAGCACCGCCAGCACCGCGTCCAGGGTCTCCGTGCCGAGCCCCTTGGGCAGGGTGTCGGCGTCCGCACCGCGCAACGTGGCGAACATCCGGTCGACCTCGTGCTGGGCCACCACCGTGCCGTCGGCGAGAGCCTGGCGGCGGTATTCGGCGTACCGCTCCAGCTTGTCGCGGAACGCGGCGAAGGTGAACGGCTTGAGCAGGTAGTGGGTCACGCCGAGGGCGACCGCCGCCCGGACCATGGTGAGGTCCCGGGCCGAGGTCACGGCGAGCACGTCGGTGCTGCTGCCGGCCGCCCGCAGCGCCCGGCAGACGTCCAGGCCGTGCAGGTCGGGCAGCCGGAAATCCAGCAGTACGAGGTCCACGCCGTCGCCACCACCCGCGCGCAGGGCCGCCATCGCGTCCCGGGCGGTGTGCACGACCCCGACCACGGCGAAGCCGGGCACCCGTTCGGTGTAGGCGCGGTGGGCGTCGGCGAGCAGGGGCTCGTCCTCCACGACCAGCACCCGGATGGTGGTCACGTCGGGGACTCCCGGGGGATGGGTAGCCGGGCCGGGATCGGCAGCCGGACGCTGAACAGCGTGCCACCTGCGGCGGGACGGCTCACGTCGACCTTGCCGTCATAGCGGGACACCACCTGTCCGACCAGTGCCAGGCCGAGTCCCCGGCCGGCGCTCTTGGTCGACCAGCCCCGCCGGAACGCGTCCGTGACCTGGGTCGGGTCCAGTCCGGGGCCGCTGTCGGCGACCCGTACGGTCACCTCCTGGTCGGTGGCACCGACGAATACCTGGACCTGTCGGGGCGGTTCGGTGCCACCGACGGCTTCGAGGGCGTTGTCGACCAGGTTGCCGACGACGGTGAGCAGGTCGCCGATGGGCAGCGGGTTGCCGTCGAGGCGGGAGTCGGGGTCGACGACCAGGTCCACGCCCCGTTCACCGGCCTGGGCGGACTTGCCGAGCAGGAGGGCGGCCAGCGCCGGTTCGGTGACCGCGCCGACGACCCGGTCGGTGAGTTGCTGGGCGAGGGTCAGCTCGGCGGTGGCGAGCTGCACCGCCTCGTCCGTACGCCCCAGTTCCACCAGCGTCAGTACGGTGTGCAGCCGGTTCGCCGACTCGTGCGCCTGTGCCTGTAGAGCTTCGCTGAGTCCGCGTACGGAGTCGAGTTCGCTGGCCAGGGTGCGCAGCTCGGTGTGGTCGCGCAGGGTCAGTACGGTCCCGACCGCCCGGCCGCCGAAGGTGGTGGGCCGCTGGTTGGCGACCAGGACCCGGTCACCGGCGAGCATCGGCTCGTCGTGTGCGGGTCGGCCGGAGATGATCAGGTCGGCGACGGACGGGGGGAAGCCGAGTTCGGCGACCGGGCGGTCCTGCACCGGTTGCGCCCCGGTGAGCCCGAGCAGGCGCCGCGCCTCGTCGTTCATCAGGGCCACCCGCCGGTCCGGGGTGAGTACGACCAGCCCCTCCCGTACCGAGTGCAGGACCGCGTCGTAGTACTCGTACATGCGGGTGATCTGGGCCGGGCCGAGGCCGTGGGTCTGTCGGCGCAGGCGGCGGCTGAGCAGCCAGGATCCGGCGGCGGCGAGGGCGAGTGCGGCGGCGGTGGCGAGGGCGAGGGCGGGTGCCTGGGCGAGCAGCTTGCGGTTGATCGCCTCGGTGGTGATGCCGACCGAGACCAGGCCGATGACCGTGCCGCCCTCGGCGCGTACCGGCACCACCGCCCGGACGGACTCGCCCAGGGTGCCGATGTTGATCGTGGTGAACGCCCGGCCGGCGAGCGCCGGTTCGATCTCGCCGACGAAGGGGTGACCGATCTGTGCCGGGTTGGGGTGCGAGTAGCGGGTGCGGTCGGGTGCCATCACCACGATGAAGTCGGTCCCGGTGGCCCGGCGGGTCGATTCCGCGTACGGCTGGAGGGTGGCGGCGGGGTCGGGGGAGCGCAGTGCGGTTGCCACGTCGGGGGACCGGGCGACAGCCTCGGCCACCGCGAGCACCTCCTCCTTGGCGGCGTCGCGTACGTCGGCACGGGCGAGCAGCACCGCCCCGGCCATGCCGGCCACCACCAGGAGGGTGACGACCAGGACCTGCAGGGCGAAGAGCTGGCCCGCGATGCTCCATCGTCGTCTGGACATGCGCACCAGTGTTCCCTGTGTGACGGGTCCGGCGCTTGACGACGCCGGGGAACAGCTCGTTGTTTCGGGTTGGGGTCGGCGCGGTGAACACAATGAACGCAAGGATGTGTGCTCGTGAGATCCAGGCCACAGTCTCGGGCATGGACACCCCCACCGCCCGGCCACGACGGGACCGCACCCACTATCTGTACCTCGCCGTCATCGTCGCCGTCGTCGCCGGCATCGTCCTCGGCTTCGCCGCGCCGGAGGCGGCCAAGGAGCTGAAGCCGATCGGTACCGGCTTCGTCGCGCTGATCAAGATGATGATCAGCCCGATCATCTTCTGCACCATCGTGCTCGGCGTCGGCTCGGTCCGGCAGGCCGCCAAGGTCGGCAAGGTCGGCGGCCTGGCGCTCGGCTACTTCCTGATCATGTCGACGGTGGCGCTCGCCATCGGGCTCGTGGTCGGCAACATCGTCCACCCCGGCTCGGGCCTGCACCTCGGTGCCGCCCAGGCCGCCGCCGGCCAGGCCCAGGTCAGCGGCGAGAGCGAGGGTACGGTCGACTTCCTGCTCGGCATCATCCCGACCTCGCTGCTGTCGGCGTTGACCGAGGGTGAGGTGTTGCAGACCCTGCTGGTCGCGCTCCTCGTCGGCTTCGCCGTACAGGCGATGGGACGCCGGGGTGAGCCGGTCCTGCGGGCGGTCGGTGTGATCCAGCGGCTGGTCTTCAAGATCCTGACGATGGTCATGTGGCTGGCGCCGATCGGTGCGTTCGGCGCGATCGCCGCCGTGGTCGGCGCGACCGGGATGGACGCGCTCAAGAGCCTGGCCCAGATCATGATCGGCTTCTACGCCACCTGTCTGATCTTCGTCGTCGTCATCCTGGGTCTGCTGCTCCGCCTCATCGCCGGCATCTCGATCTTCTCCCTGCTGCGTTACCTGGGCCGGGAGTTCCTGCTGATCCTCTCCACCTCCTCCTCGGAGTCGGCGCTGCCCCGGCTGATCGCCAAGATGGAGCACTTCGGGGTGAGCAAGCCGGTGGTCGGCATCACCGTCCCGACCGGCTACTCGTTCAACCTCGACGGCACCGCGATCTACCTGACCATGGCCTCGCTCTTCGTGGCCGAGGCGCTGGGCAAGCCACTCGCCATCAGTGAGCAGATCTCCCTGCTGGTCTTCATGGTCATCGCGTCCAAGGGGGCGGCCGGCATCACCGGTGCCGGGCTCGCCACCCTGGCCGGCGGGTTGCAGAGCCACCGGCCGGACCTGGTCGACGGGGTGGGCCTGATCGTCGGCATCGACCGCTTCATGTCCGAGGCCCGCGCGCTGACCAACTTCGCCGGCAACGCGGTGGCGACCGTACTGATCGGCACCTGGACCCGCGAGTTCGACAAGGAACAGGCGCTCGCGGTGCTCTCCGGTGAGCGGCCGTTCGACGAGTCGACCATGGTCGACGAGCACGGGCCGGCGGACGACGAGACGCCGGACGACGACTCCGGCGACCGGACCGCGTCCGAGGGCGCCGAGCCGGCATCGACGGGCGCTCGGAGCTGACCGTCAGCGTTCCGGTTTTCGGGCCATCCACCCCACGTGACGGGTGGATGGCCCGATAAGTATGTAAAGCGAAACTTGCGAGGTTTCGTCGGTAAAGTCGGGCCGTGACCAGAGGGCAGAAAATCCTCGCCGGGTCCGTGCTGACCCTGCTGATCGCGCTCACCGCCTGCACCGAGCAGACGCCGCGCCCGTCCGGACCGGCGTCGGTCCCGCCCGGCCAGCAGGCCGAGCCGCGGGCCACGCCGGCCCTGGAGCTGATCGCCGGCATGCCGCCCTACACCTCCACCACCAACGTGTACGCCGCCGCCGGCGCCGATCAGTTCATCGAGGCGGTACGCGGTGACAAACCCCTGGTGTACGTGCCGAACACGGGCAGCGACGACGTGTGGGTGATCGACCCGGAGACGTACGAGGTGGTGGACAAGTTCCCCGGCGGCCCGGAACCGCAGCACGTGGTCCCCTCCTACGACCTGCGCACGCTCTACGTCGCCTCCAGCCAGGTCCCGTCCGGCGGGCTGGTGCCGATCGACCCGCGTACCGGCACACCGGGCGAGATGATCGACGTGCAGGACGTCTACAACCTGTACTTCACCCCCGACGGCAAGCAGGGGATCGTGGTCGCCGAGTTCTACCAGCGACTCGACTTCTACGACGCCGCCACCTGGGAACGGACCAGCTCGGTGACCTTTCCGGAGTGCGCCGGGATCAACCACATGGACTACTCGGTCGACGGCCGGACCATGCTGGTGAGCTGCGAGTTCGACAACCGGATGCTGGTGGTCGACGCGGTCACGCGGACCAAGGTGCGCCAGTTCGACCTGGACGTGGTGGCCGACGGGATGCCGCAGGACACCCGGCTCACCCCGGACGGGCGGCACTTCCTGGTCGCGGACATGATGGCGGCCGGTGTGTACGTCTTCGACGGGGCGGCCACCCGACGGACCGGGTTCATCCCCACCGGCAAGGGCGCGCACGGCATCTACTTCAGCCGGGACGGCACCCTCGCGTACGTGACCAACCGGGACGAGGGCACCGTGAGCCTGATCGACCTGGCCACGCTCACCACGGCCGGACTCTGGCGGATCCCCGACGGGGGCAGCCCGGACATGGGCGGGCTCTCGGCCGACGGGCGGGTGCTCTGGCTCTCCGGCCGCTACCACGACGAGGTGTACGCGATAAGCACCGCCGACGGTCGCCTGCTGGCCCGGATCCCGGTCGGCTCCGGCCCGCACGGCCTGACCATCTGGCCCCAACCGGGCCGCTACTCCCTGGGCCACACCGCCAACATCCGCTGACCGGGCCGCCGCCTACCCTGCGGCCATGGATCTCGTACGCGCACAGGAGCTGTGGAACCCCGAGCCGGGCTGGCTCAACACCGCAAGCTACGGGCTGCCGCCGCGACCGGGCTGGGAGGCGTTGCAGCGGGCACTGGGCGAGTGGCAGGTCGGGGCCACCTCGTGGGAGGGGTGGGGTGCGGCGGCCGACCGGTCCCGGACCGCGTTCGCCGGGTTGGTCGGGGTGCCGGTCGCCGACGTGTGCGTGGGCGCCGGGGTCTCCCAGTTGCTCGCCCCGATCGCCGCCGCACTGCCGGCCGGCACCACCGTACTGGCGCCGGAGGAGGAGTTCACCTCGAACCTCTTCCCCTGGATGGTGCACACCGACCGGGGCGTACGGGTACGGACCGTACCGGCGGCGCGGCTGGTCGAGTCGATCGACGCGTCCACCGACCTGGTCGCGTTCAGCCTGGTCCAGTCCGCCACCGGGGCGGTCGCCGAGTACGAGTCGGTGGTGGCGGCGGCCCGTACACACGGCGCCCTGGTGGTGGTCGACGCGACCCAGGGCTGCGGCTGGCTGCCGTTCGACGCGGGACTGGCCGACGCGGTGGTGGTGGGGGCGTACAAGTGGTTGATGGCACCCAGGGGTGCCGCGTTCGGTTACCTCGCCCCGGCGCTGCGGGACCGGCTCACCCCGCTCGCCGCCGGCTGGTACGCGGGCGAGGACCCGCACGGCTCCTACTACGGACCGCCGCTGCGCCTGGCCACCGACGCCCGCCGGTTCGACCTCTCCCCGGCCTGGTTCAGCTACGTCGGGGCGGCACCCGCACTGGAACTTGTCGCCGAGATCGGCCTGCCGGCGATCCGGGACCACAACGTGGCCCTGGCCAACCGGTTCCTCACCGGCCTCGGGCAGCCGCCCGGCAACAGCGCGATCGTCACGGTGGACGTACCCGGGGCGGAGGAGCGGCTGGCCGCCGCCGGCATCCGGGCCGCCGTCCGAGCGGGCCGCGTCCGCGCCTCCTTCCACCTCTACTCCACCCCCTCGGACGTGAACCGCGCCCTCTCCGCCCTCACCTGACCCCACCCCCAACGCGCGTCGATCTAGGGCAAATACGTGTTCCTGGAGATCCACTAGCACGTATTTGCCCTAGATCGACGAGGAGGGGGAGGGGAGGGGGGAGGGGAGGTGGGGGGAGGGGAGGGTGAGGGGGGTCACAATTCGAAACGATACGGTTCCGTATCGGTTAGGAGGGGGCTAGGTTCTTTACGTTACGAGTCTGTTCCGTATCGTTTTGAGGATACGGAGTATCGGGGTAGGGGCGTTTTGATGCAAAACCCACAACCGTTCGAGAACACCGGGCACCCACGGCGGTGGGCGATCCTCGGCGTGCTGGTGATCAGCCTGCTGGTGGTGGTCCTGGACAACACGATCCTCAACGTCGCCCTGCGTACGTTGTCCGACCCGGTACACGGGCTCGGTGCCAGCCAGGGCGAGCTGGAATGGGCGATCAACTCCTACACGCTGGTCTTCGCCGGCCTGCTGTTCACCTTCGGGGTGCTCGGCGACCGGCTCGGGCGCAAGCGGTTCCTGCTGCTCGGTCTGGCCATGTTCGGGGCCTCGTCGCTGCTCTCCGCGTACGCCCAGAGCCCCGGCCAACTGATCGGGGCACGGGCACTGATGGGCCTCGGCGGTGCGGCGATCATGCCGGCCACCCTGTCGGTCATCTCCAACGTGTTCGACCCCCGCGAACGGGCCCGCGCGATCGGCATCTGGGCCGGCGCGGTCGGCCTCGCCGTGGCGATCGGCCCGATCCTGGGTGGCCTGCTGCTGGAGCACTTCTGGTGGGGCTCGGTCTTCCTGATCAACGTGCCGGTGGTGCTGGTCGGCCTGGTGGCCGCGTTCATCCTGGTCCCCGAGTCGCGGGACCCGCGACCGAACCGGGTCGACGTGATCGGCGTACTGCTCTCGGTGATCGGTCTGGTCGGCCTGACCTACGGCATCATCGACGGCGGTGAGCACGGGTTCGACCGCCCGCTGGTCTGGACCGCGATCATCGGTGGGCTCGCCGTACTGGCGGCGTTCGTCTTCTACGAGCGGCGGATCGAGTTCCCCGCGCTGGACGTACGGCTGTTCAAGCTGCCCCGGTTCGCCGCGCCGGTCGCGGTGGTCGGGCTGACCTTCTTCGCCGCCATGGGCGTGATGTTCTTCAGCTCGTTCTACCTGCAACTGGTCCGGGGCTACGCGCCGCTGCACACCGGCCTGCTGTTCCTGCCCTTCGCCGCCGCGCAACTGATCTTCGCCCCGCGCAGCGCGGGCATGGTCAAGCGGTACGGCGCCAAGGCGGTCTCCGCATTCGGGCTGACCCTGACCGCCCTCGCCCTCGCCGTGTTCATCTTCGTCGGGGCGGAGACGCCGATCTGGGTCCTGCTGGTCTCGTTCTTCTTCCAGGGCATGGGGATGGCGCACATCGTCGCCCCGGCCACCGAGTCGGTCATGTCCGCGCTGCCCCGGGAGAAGGCCGGCGTCGGTTCGGCGGTCAGCAACACCGTCCGGCAGGTCGGTGCCGCACTCGGCGTCGCGGTGCTCGGATCGGTGCTCTCCGCGGTCTACCGGGACCAGATCGCCGGGTCCACCGCCGCGCTGCCCGGTCCGGCTCGGGACGCGGTCAACGAGTCCATCTCCGGTGCGTACGGCGCCGCCGCCCAGATGGGTCCGGCCGGCCAGGGTGTGATCGGCGCGGCCAACGACGCGTTCGTCTCGGCCATGCACTGGGCCTCCGGACTGTCGGCCATCGTCGTGGTCCTCGGCATCCTGGTGGTACTGCGCTGGATGCCGGGACGTGCCGCGACCGACGCGCACGTCCAGCCGGAGACGGCGCCCGCGCCGGAACTGGCACCCGCGTCATAAGTCGGAAACAATGACCGACATGACCACCACCGCTGATGCTCCGCGGTCGCCCGGGCGACCGCGGAGCACCCGCGTCGACGAGGCGATCGTCGAAGCCACTCTGGACCTGCTCGCCGAGGGCAGCACCATCGAGGCGCTCTCCATCGAGGCGATCGCCGCCCGTGCGGGCGTCGGCAAGGCGACCATCTACCGTCGCTGGTCCGGCAAGGACGCTCTGATCATCGACACCCTCCGGACCCTCAAGGGTCCGCCGACGATGCCGAACGGGGCGACCGCCCGCGAGGACCTGGTGACGCTGCTCAGCCAGGTGGGCCACAACCCGGACTCCCGAGCGGCGTCGATCTTCCCGTGCATGATGCCGACCATCCAGCGCGACGCCGACATGCACCGGCTCTACCAGGAACTGCTCGAACCCCGCCGGCAGGTGATGCGGGACGTGCTCCAGCGGGGGATCGATCGCGGGGAACTCCGCCCCGACTTCGACATCGAGCTGACCCTGGCCATGCTCACCGCACCGGTGCTGCTCCAGCGGCTGCTGCGCTGGCACCCGAAGCTCGGCATCGCCGACGACGACCTGCCCGAGCGGGTGGTCGACGCCCTGCTCACCGGCATCGGCGCCGCCTGACACACCCGGACGCCCGGCGTACGGGCGTCAGGGGGTGGGCGTACGGAGGCGGTGCAGCCGGAGCGCGAGCTGGACCTCCAGCGCCCGCTCCGGCTTCTGCCAGTCCGGGCCGAGCAGTTGCCCGACCCGCTCCAGCCGCTGGGTCACCGTGTTCACGTGTACGTGCAACTGCTCGGCCGCCCGGGCCAGGCTGCCACCCACCCCGAAGTACGCCTCCAGCGTCTTCACCAGCGCCGTACCGCGCCGGGCGTCGTAGTCGACCACCGGACCCACCGTGTCGGCCAGGAACCGGGCCACGTCCCGGTCGCCGTCCTCGGTGACCGCGCCGAGGAGCAGCCCGACGAAGCCGAGTTCGGCGGTGCTCGCCCCCTCGCCGGCCCGGCCGAGCGCCCAGAGCGCGGTCAGGCAGCGGTCCGCCTCACGGAACGCGGTGCCCAGCGACGCCGGCCCGGTGGACGGGCCGCTGGAACCGGCGGTCACCGGCCGACCGGTCACCCGGGACAGGTCCCGGACCACCGCCCGCGCCGCCCCACCGGCGTCCTGACCGGGCAGCATCAGCACCACCCGGCCGTCGCGGGCCGCGGCCAACCCACCCCGGGTCGAGGCGTACGTGGTCGCCCACGACACCACCCGCTGCCGGGCCGAACCGGTTGCCGCGATCACGTCGTCCCCGACCGCCACCAGTACGTGCGGGGCGTCGAGTTCCACCCCGAGTCGGCGGGCCCGGCTGCGCAGCGCCTCCGCGTCGCGTACCGGGCGGGCGATCAGGTCGTCGAGCAGTTCACCGCGGACCCGTCCCTCGGCCTCGGCCACCGTCCGGCGGAACAGCAGCAGCAGCGCGGTGACCAGTGCCGCCCGCTCCAGGATCCGCTGGTCGGCGTTGACGAGTTCGTCGTCGGGATGCAGCACCAGGGCGCCGAGGTTCTCCGTACCGGCGACCACGGCGGCGTACCAGAGGGGTCCCCGGCGGACGCTGCGGCCCTCGGTCCGGGACGCGACCACGGCCTCGACCAGGGCCGACCGTTCCGGCTCGTCGATGGTGCCGACCCGGGCCAGGAGCCGGCCCTCGGCGTCGAGCGCGAGCAGCGCGCCTCCGAGCACCTCGGTCACCGCCGCCGCCACGTCCTCCACCCCGCCGCCGCGCAGCACCAGCGCGGTCATCCGGTCGTGGGCGGCGGCGGCCCGCTCGACCGACGCGCTGTGGGTCTGGATGGTGCCGTTGGCGAAGGAGAGTTCGGCGAGCGCGGCCTGGGTCTCGGCGAGCAGCCGGGCGGTGTCGATCGCGACCGCCGCGTGCGCGGCCAGCGAGACCAGCAGGGCCACCTCCTCGCGGGCGAACGGTCGGGCGGACCGGTTGGCCGCGTAGAGCACCCCGATCACGCTCGCACCGAGCCGCAGCGGTACGCCGAGGATCGCGACCAGCCCCTCCTCGCCGACCCCGGCGTCGATCTCCCCGGTGTGGTGGAAGCGGGCGTCCTCGGGATAGTTCGCGGTCGCGTACGGGGTGCCGCTCTGCGCGACCAGACCGCCGAGTCCCGCCCCCATCGGCAACCGCAGCCGCTGGAACCGGGCCGAGACGGAACCGTCGGTCACCCGCATGTACGTGTCGCCGTGCGCCTCGTCGTTGAGCGTCATGTACGCCACGTCGGTGCCGAGCAGGTGCCGGGCCCGGTGCACGATCGCGTGCAGCACCGCGTCCAGGTCACGCAGGCCGGCGAGATCGCTGGCGGTGTCGTACAGGCCGGAGAGTTCGACCTCGCGTTGGCGTCGTCGTTCCAGCAGCGCGCGCACCCGCAGCGCGACCACCTTGGCCTGTTCCAGCTCGGCCAGCCGCTCGGCCGGCAGGCCGGCGGCGCGGGCGGCGACCAGCGGCCCCTCGAACTCCACCGCCGCGGCCTCGCGGGCCAGTAGCTCCAGGAACTCGATCGGCGACGACATGGGACCCATTGTGCGGGTGGGGATCTTCAGTTTGCTGTCCAGCCCCCGTCGACCGCGATCGCGGCGCCGGTGATGAACGACGCCGCGGGCGAGCACAGGTACGCCATCAGTTCGGCGACCTCCTCCGGCTCGATCAGGCGTTTGATCGCGGCCCGAGCCAGCATGATCTTCTCGACCACCTCGCTCTCCGGGATGCCGTGGGTGGCCGCCTGGGCGGCGATCTGCCCCTCGACCAGCGGGGTACGCACGTACGCCGGGTTGATGCAGTTGGCGGTCACCCCGTGCGGGGCGCCCTCGAGCGCTACCACCTTGGAGAGCCCCTCCAGGGCGTGCTTCGCCGACACGTAGGCCGACTTGTACGGCGACGCGCGCAGCCCGTGCACGGAGGAGATGTTGATCACTCGCCCCCAGCCGCGCTCGTACATCCGGGGCAGCGCCCGCTGGATGATCAGGAACGGGGCCTCCACCATCACCCGGTGGATGTACGCGAACCGCTCGGCCGGAAAGTCCTCGATCGGGGCGACGTGTTGCAGGCCGGCGTTGTTCACCACGATGTCCACGGCCGCGTCCAGCGCCGAGGTCGCCGCCGGGTCGGACAGGTCGGCGGCCACGGCGTGCCCACCGATCTCCGCCGCCACCGCCTTGGCCGACTCGGCGTTGCGGTCGACCACGGTGACCTCGGCCCCGGCCGCCGCCAGCCGGACCGCGCAGGCCCGACCGATGCCGCTCCCACCACCGGTGACCAGCGCGCTGCGCCCCGACAGGTCGAGCCGTACGACGTGGGGATCCGCCACGCTTTCTGCCGTCATGGCGCAAGAAGCTACGACCCTGACGGGCAGGCGCACATGGGCAACGAACACATACTCGCCGGGGAGCCTATGTGGCTCCGACGGAGCGGGCGTGTCGCCGTGTCCCCGTTTCGACGCCGCCAGTAGGGTGTCGAACACGTGTACTGCCGGTGCGTAGGGGAGGGGGCGGCGTGCGGGTGCTCGGCGTCGACCCGGGGCTGACCCGGTGCGGAGTCGGTGTGGTCGAGGGCGTCCCCGGCCGACCGTGCACGCTGATCGCGTACACCGTGGTCCGTACCGATCCGGCCGCCGACCTGTCGCTGCGACTGCTGCACCTGGACCGGGCGCTGACCGAACTGGTCGCCGAGCACCAGCCGGAGAGCGTCGCGGTCGAGCGGGTGTTCAGCCAGTCCAACACCCGGACCGTGATGGGCACCGCCCAGGCGAGCGCGATCGCCGTACTGGCCGGCGCGCGGGCCGGGCTGCCGGTGCAGACGTACACGCCGAGCGAGGTGAAGGCGGCGGTGACCGGGTCCGGTCGCGCCGACAAGGACCAGATCACCGCGATGGTCACCCGGCTGCTCCGGCTGGACGCGCCGCCGAAGCCGGCGGACGCGGCGGACGCGCTGGCACTGGCCATCTGTCATGTGTGGCGGGGCGGGACCCGTGCCCGGCTGGCCGCAGCGGCGGACGCCGTCGCCCGGCGGACCGCGGCGGTCACCGCACCGCGACGTCCGGGGGCGGGCGCCGCCCGACGTGGAGGAACGCAATGATCGCGAGTGTGCGGGGCGTGGTGGCCGGGATCGGGGGCGACACCGCGGTGATCGAGGTCGGTGGGGTGGGGCTGGCCGTGCACTGCGCGCCGGGCACCCTGGCCGGGCTCCGGATCGGGGTCGAGGCCCGGTTGGCCACCACCCTGGTGGTCCGGGAGGACTCGCTGACCCTCTACGGCTTCGCCGACGACGACGAGAAGCACCTCTTCGAGCTGCTCCAGACGGCCAGCGGGGTCGGTCCCCGGTTGGCCCAGGCGGTGCTGGCGGTGCACTCGCCGGACGTGGTCCGCAAGGCGATCGCCAACTCCGACACCGCCACCCTGGTTCGGGTGCCGGGGATCGGCAAGAAGGGCGCCGAGCGCCTGGTGCTCGAGCTGCGGGACAAGATCGGGCCGGTGGCGATCGGCCCGGACGGCGCGGGCGGTGTGGTCGGCGGGGCGTGGCCGGACCAGATCCGGCAGGCGCTGGTCGGGCTCGGCTGGAGTGTCGCCCAGGCAGACCAGGCGGTGGCCACCGTGGCGGAGACCATCGACGGCCCGACACCGCCGGTGCCGGTGCTGCTCAAGCAGGCGATCCGGCTGCTTGGTAAGACCCGATGACCGACTCCGAGGACCTGGTCTCGGTGTACGCGGACGACGCCGAACGGGACGCCGAGGTCAGCGTCCGACCGAAGCGGCTGTCCGACTTCATCGCCCAGCACCGCGTACGCGACCAACTCGACCTGCTGTTGAAGGGCGCCATGGGCCGGGGCGCCCCGCCCGACCACATCCTGCTCTCCGGCCCGCCGGGCCTGGGCAAGACCACCCTGGCGAACATCGTCGCGGCCGAGCTCGGCACCGGCATCCGGGTCACCAGCGGCCCGGCGATCGAGCGCTCGGGTGACCTGGCGGCGATCCTGACCAGTCTCGCCGAGGGCGACGTCTTCTTCATCGACGAGATCCACCGGATCGCCAAGCCGGCCGAGGAACTGCTCTACAGCGCGATGGAGGACTTCCGGGTCGACGTGATCGTCGGCAAGGGCCCGGGTGCGACCGCCATCCCGATCGACGTGGAGCCATTCACCCTGGTCGGTGCGACCACCCGGTCCGGGCTGCTGACCGGGCCGATGCGTGACCGGTTCGGTTTCGTGGCGCACCTCGACTTCTACAGCGCGGCCGATCTGGAGGCGCTGCTGCACCGTTCGGCGCGCATTCTCGGCGTACCGATCACCGAGGAGGGCGCGGTCGAGATCGCCGGCCGGTCGCGGGGCACGCCCCGGATCGCCAACCGGCTGCTGCGCCGGGTGCGGGACTTCGCCGAGGTCCGGGCCGAGGGCGTGGTCACCCTGGAGACCGCCCGCGCCGCCCTCAAGGTGTACGACGTCGACGCGCTCGGGCTGGACCGGCTCGACCGGGCGGTGCTCACCGCCTTGATCGACTCGTTCCGGGGCGGGCCGGTCGGCCTCTCCACGCTGGCCGTGGCGGTGGGGGAGCAGCCGGACACGGTGGAGGAGGTGTGCGAGCCGTTCCTGGTCCGGGCGGGGCTGCTGGCCAGGACTCCGCGCGGGCGGGTGGCCACCGAGGCGGCCTGGCACCATCTGGGGCGTACTCCACCGAATGGTACATTTGGTGCCAGTCCGAGCGCGGCGCCCGATCTGTTCAGTGCCGAGTCGTAAGCGCCGTGATGTGTTTGTGATCCGTGCCGCATTCGGCGTACACAGACTCACCGACTAGACTTCGCCGCGATCTGTCTGTAGAGACAGGAGATTTCGCTTTCGTCGTGACGTACCACGTTGCGGCGGAGCCAATGGGAAGGTCATATCGTGGTTTTGGAAGCGGCAGCAAGCGGCGGTGGAGCCGGCAGCTTCACGCCGATCCTGATGATTGTCCTGCTCTTCGGCGTCATGTATTTCATGATGATCCGGCCGCAGCAGAAGCGCCGTCGCGAGGCTGAGAACATGCAGTCCTCGATCGGCCCCGGCGATGAGGTGGTCACCATTGGCGGCCTCCACGGCACCGTCGCCTCGGTCGAGGACGAGACAGTCACCCTCGAGGTGGCCCCCGGTGTACACAACAAGTACGCGCGGCCCGCAGTGGCCCGGGTGATCAACTCGGCTCCTAAGCTTGAGACGATCTCGGACGAGGTCGAAGCAAAGGAGTGACCCACCCCCCGGTGTACGGGGCGGGTCACTGATCGAAGATAGTTAATAGCTGTGCCGGCGTGACCCCACGCCGGAGAGGTACGCATGTCGCCGGGCATGCCGGCGCGCCCATCGCCGCCCACCACCAGCGGCCGAACCGTGCAGGGAGACAGGACAGCCGTGGCACCACCTCAGGGACAGATGCACCCCGGGCGGCAGCTAGCCGTACTCGGGGGCATCTTTGTCGTCCTCTACCTCTTAGTCTTCTTCGCCGGCGGTGCTAGCGGGAGCTTCCGCGACCGGTTGGAGCCGAAGCTGGGTCTCGACCTCGTCGGTGGCACCCGGATGACGCTCGAGGCGACCAGCCTCAACAACCAGCCCCCCACGGCCGAGAACCTGGAGGAGGCCCGGCAGATCATCGAGAACCGGGTCAACGCCCAGGGTGTCTCCGAGGCCGAGGTGGTGACCGAGGGCAACCGCAACATCGTCATCTCGCTGCCCGGCCAGAGTCGGGACCTCAGCGAGGTCGGCAACGCGGCCGAGCTGCGGTTCCGCAAGGTGATCAAGGCGACCGACGGCGGGGAGCCCGCAGCGGCCCAGCCGACGCCGCCGGCCGGCGCGACCCCGACCCCGTCCGGTGCGGCGGCGAACCCGTCCGCCGGTGCGACCCCGAGCGCCCCCGCCGCGGGTGCGCCGAGCACCACCCCGTCCGCGGGTGGTCAGGGCGGGATGGCACCGGCCCCGACGCCGAGCGCCGGTGCCACCAGCGCACCCCCGGCGACGCCGACCCCGAGTGCCTCGGCCTCGGCGGCCCCGGTGCCGCAGAGCGTGGAACAGGCGCGGGCCGCGGTCCAGCAGAAGGTGGGCCCGGCGGCCTGGCAGGCGGCGAGCGCGCTGCAGGCGCCGGCCGACCTGACCACCGATCCGACCCTGCTCGACACGCTCAAGCCGTTCGGCGAGCTGACCGGTCGTGAGGTCGCCGCGCTGCCGGCGGCCATGCAGTTCAACGTACCGACGATCACGTGTGACCTGCTCGGGCAGCGCCCGCCGGCCTCGATCAGCGCCCCGGACCAGCAGGTCGTGGCCTGTGAGGGCCCGGTGAAGAACCTGCTCGACGTGGCCAAGGTGCTGGGCACCGACGTCAGCGACGCGAGCGGCGTGCTGGACCAGAACAGCCAGTGGGTGGTCAGCCTCGACTTCACCGGCGACGGACAGAAGAAGTGGACCGACCTGACCCGCGAGGCGTTCGGCAACAAGGGCGGTACGTGCGACCAGAGCGCGCTCGGCCAGGACGGCAACTGCCGGGTCGCCGTGGTGCTCGACAACGCGATCGTCTCCTCGCCCGAGATCCAGGGCGTCCTCACCGGCGACTCGCAGATCACCGGCAACTTCACCAGCAAGGACGCCAACACCCTCGCCGGCCAGCTCCGCTTCGGTGCGCTGCCGGTGACGTTCGAGCCGCAGGAGCAGGAGAGCGTCTCCGCGACGCTCGGCTCCAGCCACCTCAAGGCCGGTCTGCTGGCCGCCGGTGTCGGCCTCCTGCTGGTCGCGATCTACTCGTTCTTCTACTACCGCCTGCTCGGTACGGTCATCATCCTCAGCCTCGGGCTCTCCGCCCTGCTGGTGTTCGGTGCGCTGATCGTGCTCGGCCGGCAGATCGGCTTCACGCTGACCCTCGCCGGCATCGCCGGATTCATCGTCTCCCTGGGTGTCGCCGCCGACTCGTTCGTGATCTATTTCGAACGACTCAAGGACGAGATCCGGGAGGGACGCAGCCCGCGTAGCGCGGTTCCCCGCGCCTGGGCCCGGGCCCGGCGGACGATCATCTCGGCCAACGCCATCTCGATCCTGGCCGCGGTCGTGCTCTACGTGGTCTCGGTCGGCACGGTGAAGGGCTTCGCCTTCGCGCTCGGCCTGGCCACGATCCTCGACCTGGTCGTCGTCTTCCTCTTCCGGCACCCGATCATGACGATGTTCGCCAACACCAGGGCCTTCCTGTCGCCCCGGGTCAGCGGACTCGGACGGGTCCTGCACAAGGCCGAGGCCGAGCCGACCGAGCCGCGCAACCCGCGCGCCAAGGAGGCCTAGCATGAGCGAGCCAGTCATCCAGGGCAGCGCCCCGGCCCACCCGGCCGTCGCAGAGCAAAGCGAGGTAGCGGCATGAGTCGCCGTAGCGGTCTGGCCACCCGGCTCTACCAGGGCGAGGCCGGTCTCAACATCATCGGACGCCGCCGGGTCTGGTTCGGCATCGCCGCCGGGCTGGTGCTGATCGCGATCCTGGGCATCTCGATCCCCGGGTTCAAGCTCGGCATCGAGTTCTCCGGTGGCAACTCCTTCCAGGTCCCGGCCAGCGTCGGCTCCATCACGCACGCCGAGGAGCAGGTCGACGCGGCACTGGGCAGCCTCGACGGTGCCGAGGCGGCGCACGTCGTCTCCACCCAGACGGTCAACGGCGTCGGTGGTTCGTTCTACGAGCTGCGTACCACCGAGCTGAACACCCAGCAGTCCAACGAGGTGCAGGCCGACCTGGCCCAGAAGTTCGGCATCGCCGAGGACCAGATCAGCATCAACCAGGTGAGCGCGGCCTGGGGTGACCAGGTCACCGAACGGGCCCTGCTCGGTCTGGTGGTCTTCGTCGTACTGGTCATGATCTACCTGATCCTGCGGTTCGAGTGGCGGATGGCGGTCGCCGCCGTCTCCTCGCTCTTCCTCAACCTGGTGCTGACCGCAGGCATCTACGCCCTGGTCGGCTTCGAGGTCACCCCGTCGACCATCGTCGGCTTCCTCACCATCCTCGGCTTCGCGCTCTACGACGTCGTGGTGGTGTTCGACAAGGTCCAGGAGAACACCCGCGGGATCACCGCGAGCGGCACCCAGACCTACGGCGAGGCGGCCAACCTGGCCATCAACCAGACGCTGATGCGGTCGATCAACACCGGTCTGGTGGCGCTGCTGCCGGTCGGTGGCCTGCTCTTCATCGGTGCAGGCCTGCTCGGCGCGGGCACCCTGGAGGACCTCGGCCTGGTGCTGTTCCTCGGTATGGGCATCGCGGTCTACTCCTCGATCTTCTTCGCGACCCCGGTGCTGAGCCTGCTCAAGGACTACGAGCCGCGGATCCAGACGCACACCAAGCGGGTCCTGGCCCGGCGCTCCTCCGGCGGCGGACGACCCGCCTCCGGTGCCCGCCGGCCGGCCGCCCGTACCGGCGAGGAAACGGTCGACGACGACACCGCACCGTCCGGCCCGACCGACGAGGAGGCGGCGGCGCTTGCCGGCGCGGCCCCGAAGGTCGGTGCCCGTCCGGCCGGCAAGCGGTCCACCGGTGGTGCCCGGGGTGGTCGACCGGGTGGCGGCGGCGGTAGCCGGCCCAGTGGGGCCAAGCGCCGCTGACCCTGGCGAAACAGGCGACGGAGGCGTCCGGCATGCTGGCTTCGGCGGCGTGCCGGGCGCCTTTCGCATCGCGTATCGGCACGGATGTCCGGTAACGCGGACGTCCGGTGAGAGGAGCAGCGTGACGGAGACCCAGACCGGGGTACGGGGCGACAGCGGCCCCGCCACGGCGGAACTGGTGGCCAGCCGGGTGCTGGACGTACCGGACTTTCCCCAGCCCGGAGTGATGTTCAAGGACCTGATGCCGCTCTTCGCCGACGGCGCGGTGTTCCGCCAGGTGATCGACGAGATCATCGGGTACCACGGGCGGGACTCGTTCGACGTGGTCGCCGGCATCGAGGCGCGTGGCTTCGTGCTCGCCGCCGCGATCGCGTACGCCACCGGGCTGGGTGTGGTGCCGGTACGCAAGGCCGGCAAGCTGCCCCGGGCCGCGTACGCCGCCTCCTACGCCCTGGAGTACGGCGAGGCCACGCTCGAGGTGCACCAGGACGCCTTCACGGCCGGTCACCGGGTACTGGTGGTGGACGACGTGCTCGCCACCGGCGGTACGGCCGACGCGACGCTGAGCCTGGTCGAGCGGGCCGGTGGGACCGTGGCGGGGCTGTCCGTACTGCTGGAACTCTCGTTCCTCGGTGGCCGGGAGCGGCTTGCTCCCCGTCCCGTACATGCACTTCTGACGGTTTAGCAGCTCTTGTCACCGGGGACCGATCCGGTGCGTGCGGGGGAGCGGCATCCGGCCGTCGAGACGGGTAGCATTGCCTTTCGCTGACCAGGTGGAGGCCGTTCTACCAGGCTGGTGCAGGACCAGGTCGACCGGTTACGGTCGGCTCGTCCCAAGCGAGGTGTGAGGAGGCCGGTGTCCCACGATGTCGCCCCTCCGGCGGAGGGCACGGTGCAATCGACCAGCGAGGCCGACGGTGTCGGGTATCCCGTGGCCGGGTCCCCCAGCGGGCCGGCTCCGGCCGCGCCCGGTTCTCCCGTCCCCAGCGATGGGGGCGGTGAGGCCGAGCCGGTCGACGCCGCCACGGCGGCTGATCCGACCACCCGCGACGATTCCGGCAACGAAACCGGCGCCGGTGCTCCGACCGCATCCGGCACTGACGGCACGGGCACGCCCGCTGCCGGCAACGCCAGCACCCCGCCGGCCGACGGTGAAGGCCGTCCCGTCGCCGGCCCCGGCAGTTTGTCCGCCGGCCCTGGCAGTTTGTCCGCCGGCCCCCGCAGCCCGTCCGACGACTCAGGAGCCGCATCGGCACAAGGTCCCGACGGCGCCGCTCCGACCGCCGCAGCACCGGTCGCCCCGAGCACGCAGGCACCGGTTGCCCCGAGCGCCGCAGCACCCGTCGGCCCGAGCGCTACAGCACCCGTCGGCCCGAGCGCGGCTGCACCCGTTGCCGCGGTGGCCGTCGGCTCGATCAGGGAAAAGCCGATCGCTGTGGTGGCCGGTGACGATCCCGCCGCCGTGGTCCCGATCGCCGTCGCCCCGTCGGGCGCCGCGGTCAACGGTCTCGGCGCGCCCGCCACGCCCGTACCCCTCGGGGGTGTTGTGGTGCCGGTCGGCGCGGCCGGTCGGGTCATCACGACCGACGAGCCCGGCGCGGCCACGTCCAGCTTCGGTCTGGCCAGCGCGCCGACCGGGCGACGGGTTCGGGCCCGGCTGGCCCGGTTCAACGCTCCCTGGCAGACGCCGCAGGTGAGCGAGGTGCTCGAACCACTGATCGCCACCCACCGGGCCGCCCATCCCAAGATGGACCCCCGGATGTTGCAGCGCGCCTTCGACATGGCCGCCCGCTGGCACTCGGGGCAGTACCGCAAGTCCGGTGACCCGTACATCACCCACCCGCTCGCGGTCGCCACCATCCTGGCCAACCTCGGCATGGACACCACCACGCTGGTGGCGGCGCTGCTGCACGACACCATCGAGGACACCAACTACGGCCTCGACCAGATGCGGATCGACTTCGGGGCCGAGGTCGCCCTGCTGGTCGACGGGGTCACCAAGCTCGACAAGGTGAAGCTGGGTGACGCGGCCAAGGCCGAGACGATCCGCAAGATGGTCGTCGCGATGGCCAAGGACCCCCGGGTCCTGGTGATCAAGCTCGCGGACCGGCTGCACAACATGCGTACGCTGACCTTCCTGCCCCGCGCCAAGCAGGAGCAGAAGGCCAAGGAGACGCTGGAGATCCTTGCTCCGCTGGCGCACCGCCTGGGTATGAACACGATCAAGTGGGAGCTGGAGGATCTCGCCTTCGGTACCCTGTTCCCCAAGCGGTTCGAGGAAATCAACCGGCTGATCGGCGAGCACCAGCCGCAGCGGGAGGCGCTGCTGCGCCAGGTGACGCAGAAGGTCCAGGTCGACCTCAAGGCCGCCAAGATCAAGGCGGAGACGACCGGGCGGCCCAAGCACCTCTACTCGATCTACCAGAAGATGATCGTCCGGGGCCGGGACTTCAACGACATCTACGACCTGGTCGGGGTCCGGATCCTGGTCGAGACGGTGCGCGACTGCTACGCGGCACTCGGTGTGATCCACGCGAACTGGCAGCCCGTACCGGGCCGGTTCAAGGACTACATCGCGATGCCGAAGTTCAACATGTACCAGTCCCTGCACACCACCGTGATCGGCCCGAGCGGCAAGCCGGTGGAGATGCAGATCCGGACGTACGCGATGCACCGCACCGCCGAGTTCGGCATCGCCGCGCACTGGAAGTACAAGGAGCAGAAGGGCGCCACCGTCGTCGGCCCGCCGGCCAACATCGACGAGATGACCTGGCTGCGGCAACTCCTGGACTGGCAGCGGGAGGCGAGCGACCCGAGCGAGTTCCTGGACGCGCTCCGCTTCGACCTGTCCAGCCAGGAGGTGTACGTCTTCACGCCGAAGGGCGACGTGATCCCGCTGCCGACCGGCTCGACCCCGGTCGACTTCGCGTACGCGGTGCACACCGAGGTCGGCCACAAGTGCATCGGCGCCCGGGTCAACGGCAAGCTGGTGCCGCTGGAGTCGACGCTCTCCAACGGCGACGTGATCGAGATCTTCACCTCGAAGTCCGACACCGCCGGCCCGACCCAGGACTGGCTGGGCTTCGTCAAGAGCCCTCGGGCGCGGACGAAGATCCGTCAGTACTTCAACAAGGAGCGCCGCGAGGAGGCGATCGAGGCCGGCAAGGACGCGATCGTCAAGCAGATGCGCAAGCAGGGCATGCCGTTGCAGCGGATGCTCAGCTCGGACAACCTGATGGCGATCGCCCGGGACCTGCACCTGGCCGACGTCGCGTCGCTCTACGCGGCGGTCGGCGACAGCCAGGTCTCCGCCCAGTCGGTGGTGCAGCGGCTGATGGCCGGCTACGGCGGCGAGGAGGGCGCGGCGGAGGACATCGCCGAGACCGCCGTCGCCACCCGGCCGCCGCGCAGCCGTACGTCCAGCCACGACCCCGGTGTGGTGGTCCGTGGGGTCAGCGACGTGTGGATCAAGCTCGCCCGTTGCTGCACCCCGGTGCCGCCGGACTCGGTGTTCGGCTTCGTGACCCGCTCCGGCGGGGTGAGCGTGCACCGTGACGACTGCGCCAACGCCGAGGACCTGCGGGTCCAGGGGGAGCGGATCGTCGAGGTGAGCTGGAAGCTGACCTCGGCGTCGACCTTCCTGGTGGCGATCCAGGTGGAGGCGTTGGACCGGCACAAGTTGCTCGCCGACGTGACCCGGGTGCTCTCCGACGAGCGGGTGAACATCCTGTCCGCGACCGTCACCACCACCCGGGACAGGGTGGCGGTGAGCCGGTTCAGCTTCGAGATGGCCGACCCGAAGCACCTGGGGCACCTGCTGGCGGCCGTACGGAAGGTCGACGGTGTCTTCGACGCGTACCGGGTCACCTCCGGCGCCTGACCGGCACCACATCCGGCAACCAGGCACGGCACGGGAACAGCGGTAGAGACGAGTAAAGGGGCGGCCCGCCGTAGCGGGCCGCCCCTTTCGTTCGGTGGCGCTGGTGGCGGCTGGCTCAGCCGGCCACGGCGCTCATCGTCAGCGACTTGATCAGAACTTCCTTCTTCGGGTGGCCGCCGCCGGCCTGCTGGGCGAAGGCGCCGTCGTCGCCGGCCGCGCCGACCTCCTTGACCAGGTCCATCCCGCTGGTGACCGTACCCAGCACGGTGTAGGTCGCGTCGAGCTGCGAGTCACCGTAGACGATGAAGAACTGGCTGCCGCTGCTGCCGGGCTGGCCGGAGTTCGCCATCGCGATCACACCCGCCGGGTACGGCGGACGCTGCTCGGTCGGCAGGTTCTCCTCGGCCATCCGGTAGCTCGGTCCACCGGTGCCGTCGCTGTCCCGCCAGCCGGCGCCGGTGGCGCTCGGGTCGCCGCACTGGAGCACCTGGAGGCCCTCGGTGACCAACCGGTGGCACTTGGTGTTGTCGAAGAACTTCTTCTCCGCCAGGTGGGTGAAGCTGGCCGCGGTGCACGGGACCTTGGTCAGGTCGAGCTTGGCGGTGATCGGTCCGAGCCCGGTGTCGATGGTCATCGTCTGCGACCCGGTGTTCGGCGCCGCGACCGGCGGCAGCCCGACGTCCTTGGTCGTCGGCGTCCGCTGGTCGGCCGGGATGTCGGTCCAGGTGCACTGGGTCGAGCCGGCGCCGACCGGGGCCGCGTCGGTGGTCTTGTCGTCGCCGCCGAGGCTGGCGACCAGCCACACGGTGCCGGCGATGACCACTAGCAGACCCGCCCCGGCCGCGATGATCGTCTGCAGCTGACGGCGCTTGCGGGCAGCGCCGGCCCGCTGGGCCATCTCCCGTTCGAGCCGGGCCCGCGCCGCGGCGCGCTGCCGCTCTCTCGTGGACGTCACGGTGACTCCTCCTGGACTATCTGCGCTGCGGTGCTGCGTCCGCGGCTGGTGTCTGGGGCTTGGCTCAGGACTGCCCGGCCGCCGTCGGGCTGGCGGTCGGCGTCGCCGGTGGGGCGGCGGGCGGCGCGTCGGTGGCGACCTCGCCGACGGTCAGGCTCTGGATCACCACGTCGGTCTTCGGCTTGACCTTCTCGCCACTGCCATTGTCCACCAGTTCGGTGGTACCGATCTTCTGGATCACGTCGAGTCCGGCGCTGACCTTCCCGACGATCGGGTAGGTCGGGTCGGCCGGGTTGAAGTCCTTGAAGAAGACGAGGAACTGGCTGCCGTTGGCGCCCGGCGCGCTGCCGATCAGGGCGACCGTGCCGGCCGGGTAGAGCGGCGGCTCACCCGGTGCCGGGCTGGCCGACGGGCTCGGAGCCGGTGCGGACGGGACGTTCTCGCTGGTGAACGAGTAGGTCGGGCCGCCCTGCCCGGTGCCGCTCGGGTCGCCGCAGCGCAGGGCGCCCTCGGCGGTGATCTCGTGGCACGTGGTGTTGTCGTAGAACGACTGGCCGGCCAGGTGGGCGAAGCTCGCCCCGGCGCACGGCGCGTTGGCCAAGTCCAGGTCGACCGTCACCGGGCTGCCCTGGTTGGTCGTGATGGTCATCGGGCGGGTGCCGGCGGTCGGCAGCCCCGTGGTCGCCGGCTTGCCGACGTCCTTGAGGCTGCTGTTGCCCGCCGCGTCCTGCGGCGTCCAGGCGCAGATCTCGGGGGCCGCGGCCGGAGCCGGCTCGCGGTCGAACCCGCCGAGCGCCCAGACCGAGCCGAGTACGATCAGCGCCAGCGCGAGAGCCGCGCCGACCCCGGCCTGGATCTGTCGCCGACGACGGGCGGAGGCGGCTCGCCGAGCCATCTGCCGGTCGAGCTTGGCACGCGCCAACTTGCGCTGCCGGTCCCTGCTGGAAGCCACCCGCGCTCCTTTTCCCTCTACCCTGGTCGTGGCGGACGGCCACGTTCTCGCCGTCGGGCGTCAAGTGCGCCACGCCACACGCCCGCCAGAGTGTACGGCTATCGGCTGAGAATGTGGTGTACGAGGTGGCCGCTACGTGAATCTGTGCCTCCGGACCGTCCACCGCCGCCGTTCCGGACCGTTCTATCGGATATATCCCCCACGTCGGCCGACTCGACCGGCCTCGTCTGTGCCGTACGGCGCCCGGTGTCCGGGTCCGGTGCCGCCCCGATCGCCCACCCGTCCCCTCGCCGACCGTGTGTGCGGCGCGGCACGCGACCGGACGGGCGGATAGGCTGCGGGGGACGCCAACGTCTACGGGAGGGGAGCGGACGTGTTCGTCGCCGGGTTTCCCGCGGATGCCTTCGGCACCAACTGCTACGTGGTCGCGACCGCGCCGGGAGAGCAGTGTGTCGTGGTCGACCCGGGAATCGGAGTGGTCGACCGCCTCGACGAGCTACTCGCCGAGCACCGGTTGCAGCCGGCCGCCGTCCTGCTCACCCACGGCCATCTCGACCACGTCTTCTCCGTCGCACCCGTCTGCGGCGCCCGCGGGATCACCGCGTACGTGCACCCGGCCGACCTGGAACTGCTCGCCGACCCGAGCAAGGGAATCTCGATCGACCTGGAACAGCTCCTCGGCGGTCGGCTGCCGTACACCGAGCCGGACGACGTGGCCGAGCTGACCGACGGGGCGACCATGGCCCTCGCCGGGCTGGAGATCACCGTCGACCATGCACCCGGCCATACCGGCGGGTCGGTGATGTTCCGGTTGCCGGGGGCCGGCTCGCAGTGGGACGCGGATCAGATCTGCCTCTCCGGAGACGTCCTGTTCGCCGGTTCGATCGGTCGCACCGACCTGCCGGGCGGCAGCATGCCAGCCATGCTGACCAGCCTGCGGGACAAGGTCCTCCCGCTCGCCGACGACACCGTCGTCCTGCCCGGCCACGGACCCCGGACCACCATCGGCCGTGAGCGCGGGAGCAACCCGTACCTGCGTCAGGTCGCCTCGCCCGACGAAGCGCGACCGGCCGGTTCCCGCCGAGGCTGGTAAGTCCGCGCCTCGCGTCACCCAGATCCCGCCCGCGTGCCCCGCGGAAGTTCAAGGAGCATCATGAGCAAGCCCACGCCCATCTCCGGTTTTCCCGAGTGGGCCCCGCCGCAGCGGATGATCGAGCAGTACGTGGTCGGTCGGATCCAACGGACCTTCGAGTTGTACGGCTTCGCGCCGCTGGAGACCCGGTCGGTCGAGCCACTGGACCAGCTCCTGCGCAAGGGGGAGACCTCCAAGGAGGTCTACCTGCTGCGCCGGTTGCAGGAGGATCCGGGCGGTTCGAACAGTGACGACGCCCTGGGCCTGCACTTCGACCTGACCGTGCCGTTCGCCCGGTACGTGCTGGAGAACGCCGGCAAGTTGCAGTTCCCGTTCCGGCGCTACCAGATCCAGAAGGTGTGGCGGGGTGAGCGCCCGCAGGAGGGGCGCTACCGCGAGTTCCTCCAGGCCGACATCGACATCGTCGACCGGGACACCCTGCCGACGCACTACGAGGCCGAGTTGCCGCTGGTCATCGGCGACGCCCTCGGCGGCCTGCCGATCCCGCCGATCGTGATCCAGGTCAACAACCGCAAGGTCAGCGAGGGCTTCTACCGGGGGGTCGGGTTGACCGACCCGGCCGCCGCGCTGCGGGCGGTGGACAAGCTCGACAAGATCGGACCGGACCGGGTCGCCGCGTTGCTGGTCGAGACGGCGGGGGCGACCGAGGCGCAGGCCAAGGCGTGTCTCGCCCTGGCCGAGATCAGCGGTCCGGACGCCTCGTTCGCGGACGCGGTCCGGGCCCTCGGGGTGGAGCACCCGCTGCTCGACGAGGGGCTGGCCGAGCTGGTTACGGTGGTGGAGACGGCGGCTGCGCACTCGCCCGGTCTCTGCGTCGCCGACCTGCGCATCGCCCGTGGCCTGGACTACTACACCGGTACGGTCTACGAGACCCAGATGCGCGGCTACGAACGGTTCGGCTCGATCTGCTCCGGTGGCCGTTACGACAACCTGGCCACCGCCGGTTCGACCACCTTCCCCGGTGTGGGCATCTCGATCGGTGTGACCCGGCTGCTCGGCCTGCTCTTCGGCGCCGGTGAGCTGAACGTTTCCCGTTCGGTACCGACCTGCGTCCTGGTGGCACTGGGGGCCGAGGAGGACCGGTCGGCCGGTGACCGGATCGCGTCGGCGCTGCGCCGGCGCGGCATCGCCACCGAGGTCTCACCGTCCGCGGCGAAGTACGGCAAGCAGATCCGGTACGCCGAGCGGCGCGGGATCCCGTACGTGTGGTTCCCGGGTGCGGAGGGGGCGGTGGACGAGGTGAAGGACATCCGCTCGGGCGAGCAGGTGCCGGCGACCCCGGACGACTGGACGCCGCCGGTCGAGGACCTGCGTCCCCTGGTCAGCTGACCGTCGGGCGGCCCGAGCGCGGCTCGGGCGATCCGGGTGGGCGAGCGATCCGGCTGGGCGGGCGGACTGGCGCTGCGGTCCGGCTTGACCTACGGTAGCGTAACTTACGCCACCGTAGGGAGAGCCTGTGACTGCCGCCATCACCCGTCCGCTCAGCCAGACCGCGCTGTTAACCGAGCTGGACTCCGTCGTCGCCCAGAACCTCGACCGGCACCTCGCGGTCGCCAAGGAGTGGTTCCCGCACGAGTACGTGCCGTGGAGCGACGGGCGTACGTTCGACGGGCTGCTCGGTGGTGAGGCCTGGTCCCCGGAGGACTTCGAGCTTCCCGAGGTGGCCCGGACCGCGCTGGTGGTCAACCTGCTCACCGAGGACAACCTGCCCTCGTACCACCACGAGATCGCGACGCTGTTCGGTCGCGACGGCGCCTGGGGGACCTGGGTGCACCGGTGGACCGCCGAGGAGGGTCGCCACGGTGTGGCGATCCGCGACTACCTGACCGTCACCCGGGCGGTCGACCCGGTGGCGTTGGAGCGGGCCCGGATGGTCCACATGTCCACCGGGTACACCAACGCCCACTCCAACGAGGTCCTGCACTCGTTGGCGTACGTGTCGTTCCAGGAACTCGCCACCCGGATCTCGCACCGCAACACCGGCCGGGTCACCGGCGACCCGCTCTGCGAGCAGTTGCTCGCCCGGGTCGCGGCCGACGAGAACCTGCACATGATCTTCTACCGCAACCTGCTCAACGCCGCGTTCGAGCTGTCACCGAGCCAGGCGATGCGGGCGGTGGCGGACGTGGCGGCCGACTTCGCGATGCCGGGCAACGGCATCGACGGCTTCGCCCGCAAGTCGGTGGCGATCGCCCTGGCCGGCATCTACGACCTGCGTCAGCACCGCGACGAGGTGCTGGTGCCGGTGCTGCGCCAGTGGGACGTCTGGAACCGTACCGGCCTGGACGCCGACGGCGAGGCCGCCCGCGAGCAGCTCGGCGCGCAACTGGAGGAGCTGGACAAGGCGGCGTCCCGGTTCGAGGAGAAGCGCGACGCCCGGGCCGCCCGCCTCGCCGCCCGCTGACCACTGACCGCGAAGGGCCCCGCTCCGGCGCGGAGAGGGGCCCTCACGTCGATCACTACTCGGTACGCAGCCCGTCCGGGCGCATCAGCCGCCAGAGCGCCGGCAGGCTGAGTACGGTCACCAGCAGCACCACCCCGGCGGCCACGCCGGAGAGCTGGGCCAGGATCACCCAGTTGACCCGTACGGGGCCCTGCACCACCCGTTGCAGGGCCGCACCCAGGGCGGTGCCGAGCAGGGCGGCCAGGGCCAGTCCGAGCGTCACCGGCACGGCGGTCTGGAAGAGCACCGACCAGGTCATCGTGCTGCGTCGGGTGCCGAACGCGACCAGCACGGCGAGCAGCCGGCGCCGCTCCCGCAACTGCTCCAGCGTGGTGACCAGCAGACTCGCGCCGAGCAGCAGCATGACCGCCACCACCCCGATGAACAGCCCCCGGCGGATGTCGCGGAACGTGGTGTCCTCCGTCGAGGATCGCAGCGGCCAGATGTCGATCAGAGGGCTGATGCCCGCCGCGGTGTTGCGTACGCGCTCGACCGCGTCCGGCGCCGCCGGGTCCAGCCCCACGTAGACGAGCATGTTCTGGTTCGGGACGGCGGCCATGTCCACCGCCCCGGGGGTGGCCAGCACCCCGGCGTGCAGGGCGCCGTCCGGCGAGGGCCGGGGCGACACCACCCGCAGGGCGGGTACGGTCCACGGTCGGCCGGGTGTGCTGCCCTCGTACGGCGAACCGACCTCGACCCGTTGTCCGGGGGTGGGCAGCGGGCCGGAGAGCTGGTCGGGGATGTCGACGGCGAACGTGTCCCCGTCGGCGCAGTCGCCCACGGCGGCCAGTTCGGCCAGGGCGGCGCAGTCGCCGACGAACAGCGGCCACCGCTGGCGCTCCCCGTCCGGACCGGCCGGTCCCTCGGTCAGCGCGATGCCGGTCCGCTCGACGTGGAACACCGACCGGACGCCGGTGGTGGTGTGCAGCCGTTCGGCGATGGTCGCGGGGTTGGCGCCGTTGGTGCTGTCCAGCGGGATGGTGGCGGTCATGGTGGCGCGGTCGGGATCCGCACCGGTCCGGACCTGGTAGTCGGGCGAGATGCCGGAGAAGAGCATCTGCAGCGCGATCCCACCGGCGACCGCGACCGCCACTCCGTTGACCATCCGGGCGGAGGCGGCGCTGTCGAGCTGCAACCGCCGGGTGGCGAGCTGCCAGGAGACGCCGCCACCGCGCAGCCGGCCCACGACCGCCTCGACCAGCCAGGGCAGGACCGTGGTGACCCCGCCGAGCAGGAGCACCACGCCGACGGTGATCTGTGCCTGGTTGGCCGGCTCCCCGGTCTGGCTGACCCGGCCGAAGAGGGGGAGGAGCAGCGCGGCGCCGACGACGGGCATGATCAGCCGCCACCAGAGCCGCCGTCGGGTGCCGGCTGCCCGGCGGACCACGCCGAGCGGCTCGATCACCACCCGGCGCAGGGCGAGCAGCGCCACCGCCACCGCCGTGACCGGTACGCCGAGCAGGATCAGTACGGCCAGCGCCGGGTCCGGTCGGACGTCGGACGGGAAGACGCTGATCTCGCGCAGCGAGACGAAAGTGACGAGCTGCCGCCCGGCGAGGAAGAACAGCGCCCCGGCGGCCAGCCCGAGCAGGGCGCTGACCAGCGACTCCCCGGCCGCGATCCGGGTTGCCATCCGTCGGTCGGCGCCGACCAGGCGCAGTGCCGCCAGCCGACGGTCCCGGTGTTCGCCGCCGAACCGCACGGTGGTGCCGATGAACACGGCGATCGGCAGCAGCAGCACTACCAGGATGATCGCCACCAGCAGCAGCAGGACGGGGTCGAGGCCCTCGTTGGTGCTCGGTTCGCCGAAGTGGTCGATTCGGAGCACGGCGGACTGTTCCGGCGTGAGCTGGTCGCTGCCGAGGTAGAAGGCGTACTCGCGGGGGCCGGTCAGGCCCGGGTCGCCGATGGTGCCGACGACCGGGTGGTCGAGCCGGGGCCGGAGCAGGGCACCCTCGGGCGAGGCGAGCAGGTCGGCCAGGGCGGGGGAGACGACGATCTCGCCCGGTCGGGGCAGCCGGTGAAGGCCCGGCGGCACCGGTGCGTCCGGCCCCTCCGGTTGTAACACCCGGCCCCGGATGGAGCGCTCGCCGTAGGTGGTGTTGAACGGGCCGACCAGCATGGTGTTCGCGGCGGCGGCGGTCAGCTCCTCCCCGTACGACTGGTCGTCGCGGGCGTCGCCGCGCGCGGACCGGTCGTCGAGCATGTTCGGGATGGAGACGGCCACCAGGAGCAGCGACACGCCCAGGCCGACGCCGACCGCGGCCAGTACGGTCCGGAGCAGTCCCTCCCTGCCCCCCACGAACACCATCCGGGCGCCGAGCAGCAGGTCGTCGCGCCAGCGGACGGGGCCGGACCGGCTGCTCACGGCGCCACCAGTTCGAGGTCGCGGGCGCGGCCGTCGCGGACCACCACCTCACGATCGGAGTACGCGGCCACCCGTGGCTCGTGGGTGACCAGCACCACCGCCGCCCCGCTTTGCTTGGCGGCCTCGGTGAGCAGCCGCATCACCCGTTCGCCGTTGAGCGAGTCCAGCGCCCCGGTCGGCTCGTCGGCGAAGACCACCCGGGGTGCGGTGACCAGTGCCCGGCCCACCGCCACCCGCTGGCCCTGCCCGCCGGAGACCTCACCCGGCCGCTTGCCGGCCACGTCGGTCACCTCGAGCCGTTCCAGCCACTCCGCCGCCCGCCGTTCGGCCTCCCGGCGCCGGACCCCGTCCAGCCGCAGCGGCAGGGCCACGTTCTCCAGGCAGGTCAGCTCGGGTACGAGCTGGCCGAACTGGAAGACGAACCCGAACTCGCCCCGGCGCAACGCACTGCGCTCGCCGTCGGACATCGCGGACAACTCCCGGTCCCGGTAGCGGACCTGGCCGGAGTCGGGTGTGACGATGCCGGCCAGGCAGTGCAGCAGTGTCGACTTGCCGGAGCCCGACGCACCCATCACGGCCACCACCTCGCCGGCCCGTACGGTGATCGACGCCCCGTCCAGGGCGGGGGTCGGCCCGTACCGTTTGTGCAGGTCGAGCCCGAGTAGCAGGGGTTCGCCGGGGCCGGGCTTCGGGGTGTCGGTGGTCATGTCCTTCTCCTGTCCCGGGTCGGGCGTCACTTGCGCACCGTCGCGGCGAGCTGGTCGAGCCGGGCGGTGGTCAGCTCCAGCCAGCGCAGGTCGGCTTCCAGGTGGAACAGGGCGTGGTCGCAGATGAGCTGGTCGGCCAGGTCGCCGTTGAGTTTGCGTACGGTCAGCTCGCGCATCAGGCGCAGGTGTTCGGCCCGCTGTACGTCCAGGATCTCGGCCGCGTTCCGCTCGGTCAGCAGGGCGAGCAGGACCTTCGTGTAGAGGGTGCTCTGGAGGTAGAGATCGGGCTTCTCGGGGCTGGCCAGCCAGCTCTGTACGTCGGTCACCCCGGCCGTGGTGACCGCGTACCGCTTGCGTTCGGGGCCTTCGCCCGGTTCGACGCCGTCGACCTCGACCAGGCCGCTCTTCAGCAGCCGGGCCAGGGTCGAGTAGACCTGCCCGTAGTGCAGGGGTCGGCCGTGTCCGAAGCGTTCGTCGTAGGCCCGCTTGAGGTCGTAACCGTGGCGGGGGCGGGACTCCAGGAGTCCGAGGAAGGTCTGCCCGATTGACATGCGGAGCACTCTACATGAGGGTGTATACCCGTGATGTATAGCCCCTGACCAGGGCGGTGGCGAGCCCTCACCTGCTGCTCCGGATGGCTGTGAGGGGCCGTTAACATTTACGACATCGATGTACTCAGATACTTGAAATCCCTCGTCCCTACGGTGGCGGGCACTCTGACATCGACTCGAGGGAGCCCCGGATGGCACGAGGTTTGCGCAACCGGCTAGCCGTTCTCTGTATATTGTCGACATTTTTGCTGACCACGGGCTGCGTCGAGGATCCCGGCAGCTCAGCCGGGGGATCGGACACCATCAAGGTCGGCATCCTGCACTCGCTCAGCGGCACGATGGCGATCAGCGAGGTCACCGTCCGGGACGCCGAGCTGCTCGCCATCGAGGAGATCAACGCCGCCGGTGGCGTACTCGGCAAGAAGATCGAGCCGGTGGTCGAGGACGGCGCGTCGGACTGGCCCACCTTCGCCGAGAAGGCACAGAAGCTGATCTCGCAGGACAAGGTCGCCACCGTCTTCGGTGGCTGGACCTCGGCCAGCCGCAAGGCGATGCTCCCGGTCTTCGAGCGCAACAAGGCGCTGCTCTGGTACCCGGTCCAGTACGAGGGCCTCGAAAGCTCGCCGTACATCTTCTACACCGGGGCCACCACCAACCAGCAGATCGTGCCCGGTCTGGACTACCTCGCCGAACAGGGCAAGAAGAAGATCTTCCTGGTCGGCAGCGACTACGTGTTCCCGCGTACCGCTAACAAGATCATCAAGGCGTACGCGGCCGCGAACGGGATGCAGGTCCTCGGCGAGGAGTACACCCCGCTGGGCCACACCGAGTACAGCACCGTGGTCAACAAGCTCCAGCAGGCCAAGCCGGACGCCGTCTTCAACACCCTCAACGGGGACAGCAACGTCGCCTTCTTCAAGCAGCTGCGCAGCGCCGGCATCACCGCCCAGACCATGCCCACGGTCTCGGTCAGCGTCGCCGAGGAGGAGGTCGTCGGCATCGGCGCGGACAACGTCGCCGGACACCTGGTCGCCTGGAACTACTACCAGACCACGGCCGGCGCCCGTAACGACACCTTCGTCAAGGCGTTCAAGGCCAAGTACGGCGCCAACAAGGTCACCTCCGACCCGATGGAGGCCGGCTACAACGCCGTCCACCTCTGGGCCGAGGCGGTCAAGAAGGCCGGCAGCGTCGACGTCGCGGCGGTCAAGCAGGCGGCCGGCGGGATCACCCTCGACGCCCCCGAGGGCACCGTCACCATCGACGGCGAGAACCAGCACGTCTTCAAGACCGCCAGGATCGGTCTGGTCCAGCCCGACGGGCAGATCAAGGAGGTCTGGAACTCCGGCAAGCCGATCAAGCCCGATCCGTACCTCAAGGGCTATCCGTGGGCGAGCGGGCTGTCCTGACCGGCGGCGACGGGAGGAGGAGTCACCGGTGGCGACACTCAACCAACTGGTCATCGGCGCGAGCATCGGCGCGGTCCTGCTGCTGATCGCGCTCGGGCTGACCTTCACGTTCGGCCAGATGGGCGTCATCAACATGGCGCACGGCGAGTTCATCATGGCCGGGGCGTACACCGCGTACCTGCTGCAACCGGTGTTCGGGGCGCAGGCCGTCCCGGCCGCCATCCCGGTCGCGTTCCTGGTCGGCGGGGTGCTCGGGCTGATCCTGGAACGGCTGGCGATCCGGCACTTCTACGGCCGCCCGCTGGACACCCTGCTGCTCACCTGGGGGGTCAGCCTGGTCCTGCAACAGGTGGCCCGGGACATCTTCGGCGCCCCCAACGTCCAGGTACGCGCACCCGGCTGGCTCACCGGCGGCCTGGACCTCGGCGGCGTACGGCTGCCGTACAACCGGATCTTCATCATGCTGCTCGCCGCCGCCTGCGTGTTCGGCATCTGGGCCTACCTGACCAAGCTCCGGCACGGCCGGCGGATGCGCGCGGTGATGCAGAATCGGCAGCTCGCCGCGGTCAGCGGCGTCGCCACCGGCCGGGTCGACCAGCTCACCTTCTTCATCGGGTCGGGTCTGGCCGGGGTCGCCGGGGTGGCGCTCACCCTGATCGGCCCGGTCGGACCGACCCTCGGCACCAACTACATCGTCGACGCGTTCCTGGTCGTGGTGGCCGGCGGACTCGGGCAACTGCGCGGAGCGGTGATCGCCGCGTTCGCGCTCGGCATCCTGAACAGCTTCGTCGAGTTCTGGGTCGACAACGGCGCCAGCTTCGCCAAGGTGGTGCTGTTCGCCGTGATCATCGCCTTCCTCCAGTTCCGGCCGCAGGGCATGTTCGTGGTCCGGACCAGGGGGCTGGCATGAGCGCCCCGCAGGTCGCCGCCGCCGGCAGGTGGCGGGGCCGGGTCGCCGGACCGGTGCTCTTCCTCGTGGTGGCCCTGCTGTTCCTGGCCGCGCCGAACCTGCTCTCGCCGTTCCGGCTGGACCTGCTCGGCAAGTACCTCTGCTTCGCCATCGTCGCCGTCGGGATCGCCCTGGCCTGGGGGCGGGGCGGCATGCTCACCCTCGGCCAGGGCGTCTTCTTCGGCCTCGGCGGCTACGCCATGGGCATGCACCTCAAACTGCGCGAGGCCGGACCGGGCGGGCTGCCCGACTTCATGGTCTGGAGCGGGGTGGAGAGCCTGCCGGCGATCTGGCGACCGTTCGCCAACCCGGTCTTCGCCCTCGCCATGGCGGTGCTGCTGCCGGTGACCGTGGCGGTCCTGCTCGGCCTGCTGGTCTTCCGCCAGCGGGTACGGGGCGCCTACTTCGCCGTACTGTCCCAGGCGCTCGCGGCGGCGTTTGTCATCCTGCTCGTCGGCCAGCAGGGCCTGACCGGCGGCACCAACGGGTTGACCAACTTCCAGTTCTTCTTCGGCCTCGACCTCTACGACCCGGCCGACAAACGCCTGCTCTACCTGGTCGTGGTGCTGGTGCTCGGGGTGACGTTCCTGATCGCCTGGCAGCTCAGCCACAGCCGGTTCGGCAAACTCCTGGTCGCGATCCGCGACGGCGAGGACCGGGTACGTTTCCTCGGCTACGACCCGGCCGTGGTCAAGACCATCACGTTCGCCATCTCGGCCGGCATGGCCGGGCTCGCCGGTGCCCTGTTCGTGCCCATGGTCGGCCTGCTCAGCCCGGCCAACCTCGGCATCGTCGCCTCCCTCGAACTCCTCGTCGGGGTGGCCATCGGCGGTCGCTACTCGCTCGCCGGGGCGGTCGGCGGGGCGCTGCTGGTCAACTACGCCAAGACGGTCTTCAGTGAGGAGTCCGCCGACAACTGGATCTACCTACAGGGCGCCATGTTCATCGCGGTGATGATCTGGGCACCGCGCGGACTCGCCGGACTCCTCGCCGACGGACGGGCGGTGGTGCGCCGCCGCAGGCGTACCCGATCGACGGTCGCGCCCGACCAGCCGGCGGGGGCCGCGGACCCGCCGGTGGCGACCACGCCGGCCGCCTCGGCGCCCGAGCCGAGCGAGGTGGCGAGATGACCGAACTGCTCCGGGTACGCGGGCTGAACGTCACCTTCTCCGGGTTCCGGGCCATCACCGATCTCGACTTCACCGTCGCCGCCGGTGAGCTGCGTTTCCTGATCGGGCCCAACGGTGCCGGCAAGACCACCCTGATCGACGTCATCACCGGGCTGACCAGACCCGCCTCCGGCTCGGTCACCTTCGACGGCACCGAACTGGTCGGCCGGCGCGAGCACCGGATCGTCCGGCTCGGCGTCGGGCGCACCTTCCAGACCTCGGTGGTCTTCGAGGAACTGTCGGTGCTGGAGAACCTCGACCTCGCGGCCAGCTTCCGGCGCCCGCTCGGCGCCCTGCTGCGCCGTCGCCGGGGCACCTCCGACGAGGTCGCCGCGGCACTGGAGACCACCGGGCTGACCGCGCTCGCGGACCGCCCCGCCGGGGTCCTCTCGCACGGCCAGCGGCAGTGGCTGGAGATCGGGATGCTGGTCGTCCAGCGGCCCAGCCTGCTGCTGCTGGACGAGCCGGTGGCCGGGATGAGCCGGCCGGAACGGGAACGTACCGGCGAACTGCTCCAGGAGGTCGCCCGGGAACACACCGTGATCGTGATCGAGCACGACATGGAGTTCCTGCGCCGGTTCGCCAGCACGGTCAGCGTCCTGCACGAGGGGCGGCTGCTCTGCGAGGGAACGGTGGCACAGGTCCAGGCCGACCCGCGGGTGCAGGAGGTCTACCTCGGCCGGACCCGCAAGGAGAGCACCGAGCTGATCAAGGAGGCGGGTTAGTTGCTGCGGGTGTCGGGACTGGACGTCGCGTACGGCCGGGCGCAGGCCCTGTTCGGGGTGGACCTGTGGGCCCCCGGCGGCTCACTGGTCTGCGTGATGGGACGCAACGGGGTCGGCAAGACCACCCTCCTCAAGGCGATCATGGGTGTGCTGCCGGCGAAGAAGGGCAGAATCGAGTTCGGTGACCGGGACATCACCCGCCTCAAGACCCACGAGCGGGTACGCCTCGGCCTCGGTTACGTGCCGCAGGGGCACGAGACCTTCCCCCAGCTCACCGTCTGGGAGAACCTCCAGGTGGCGCTGGAGGCGTCACCCGGTGGCGGCGACAGGAGCGCGGTGGACGAGGCGCTGGACCTCTTCCCGGCCCTGCCGCCGCTGCTGCGCCGCCGGGCCGGTTTCCTCTCCGGCGGACAGCAACAGCAACTCGCCATCGCCCGGGCCCTGGTCACCCGCCCGAAGATGCTGCTGCTCGACGAGCCCACCGAGGGCATCCAACCGTCGATCATCCTGGAGATCGAGGCCGCGATCGAGCGGCTGCACAGCGAACTGGGACTGGCGATCCTGCTGGTCGAGCAGTACCTCGAACTCGCCCTGCGGATCGCGGACCGGTTCGTCATCCTCGACGCGGGCGAGGTGGCCCGCTCAGGCGAGCGCGCCGACCTCCAGGACGAGTCGGTGCACCGCCTGCTCGCCGTCTGACCCGTACGGGGCGGCCGTCCGCACGGTCGGCCGCCCCGGACCGGGAACCTGCTACCAGCCGAAGCCGGCGGCGTACGTGACGTTCGCCAGGACCTGCTGACCGGTGGCGTTCGGGTGGAAGTAGTCCCAGCTCGAAAGCTGGTTCAGCGCGAACGGATAGTTGAACACCGCGTTGTTGTCGAACTTGCAGTTGGCGCCGTACGCGGCACAGGCGGCGGCGAGCTGGGTGTTGTAGTCGACCACGCGCTGGCGTACCCGGTTGCGCCGGTCGACGTCGGCCTGCGCGTTCGAGGTCGGGTTCGCCAGCATCGACTGGCAGATGCCGAACAGCGACCACGCCGTACGGGCACTGCCGCTGCCCCGGCCCACCGACCAGAGCCGCTGGATGTCCGGCACGCTGATCACGTACACCCGGGCACCGGGCAGGCCGGACTTCAGCCGGTTCAGCCCGGCGTCGACGTTCGCCCGGAAGGTGCCGACCGGGGTCATGCTCGACTCCGAACCGGTACAGGCGTCGTTGGCGCCGATCAGCACGGTGACGTACTGGACCCCACGGGAGACCGCGCTGTTGGCCTGACCGGCGAGGTCAGCGGAGTCGGCGCCGGTCTGCGAGTCGTTGTAGTTGCGCCCGTTGATGGCCGGGTTCACGGCCCGGATCCGCAGGTAGTGGGGGTTCACCGACGAGTTGTCGCCGGTGCTGAACGACCGCGAGGTGCAGTCGACGTACCAGCCGCAGGCGTTGAAGCCGCGGGTGATCGAATCGCCCAGGCTGGACATCGAACCGGGCGGGGGACCGGGGGCTGCGGCGGCGGGGACGGCGCCGACGACAACCGAACCGATCAGTACGGCAAGAGCGGTGAGCAGGGGCAGGGTGCGCCGGGATAGGGACATGGGGGCCTCCGGATCACGGGTGCCTGGCGGTGGTGGTGCTGGGTGCCGGGAATCATATAGACGTCCATCGCTGCACACAATGTGTCGGCGACACCCTCGGCCTGCTCGTGAAGTGGTGATCCAGCCTCTGGGGCTGCGGTGGTCCGGTCCTTGGGCGGCGGTGATCCGGCCCCTCGGGCGGTGGTGATTAAGCCCCTCGGGCGGCGGTGGTCGGGTGGCTCAGTCTCGCGGGTGGTGCTCGGTTCGGCGGGGTCGGCTCACTCGACCGGGCTTGGTTCGGTCGCCGAGTCGGTCCCGGCGGCCGGCAGCGCGGACGGGGCCAGGCGGGCGCTGATCGCCACCACCATCGGCCAGATCGACTCGGCCCCGGCGGCGAACCGTTCGGTCAGCCCGATCCACGGGCCACGACTGAACATCTCGACGCCGAACCAGGCACAGAGCCCGATCGGTACCAGGCTCGCGATGATCGCGGCGGGTCGGCGTACCGCCCAGGGACGGGGCGCGGTCGGGTCGGCCCAGGTCGGCCAGAACCTGTCTCGCAGTGCGACCGTGGATGCCAGTGGCCAGAGGGCGAGCGCGACGAAGGCGGTCCCGGCGACAAACGCGTGCTCGTCCGAACCGCCGTTCTCCGGTTGCGGAAACAGTGCCACCAGTCCGGTGGCGATCCCGCCGAGGGCGAGCAGGGCCCGGCCCAGCACCCCGGCCAGCACCAACCCGATCGCGGTGACCAGGTAACAGGCCCCGGCGGCGGCCAGCCCGAGCTGCATGATCCACGGGTCGGTCGCGCCGGGCCCGGCGAGCACGCTGATGGTGTCGAAGACCGGGTCGTAATGGTCGGGTTGGCGAGCCGCCCCGGCGGTCCAGGCGCCGATCAGGAAGAACGGGGCACCGATGGCGGAGAGTAGGGCCCACCACGGCACGGGTCGCATTCGGTCACCGTACTGCGGTGCATCGGTGCAGGTCCGGCGATTGCGGACGGTCGTTGAGCCTCGGTGAGCGGCACTGTCAGTGACGCGCGCCCAACTCCAGTGCGGCCACTCCGGCGATCACCAGCACCAGCCCACCGACCTGGATCCAGGTGAGGCTGTCGCCCAGGAACGCGGCACCGATCACCGCCACCAGGGCCACCCCGATGGCCGACCAGACCCCGTACGCGACGCCGACCGGCATCCCCCGCTTCAGCACCTCGGCGAGGAGTACGAACGCGATGATGTAACCGATCACGACGATCACCGACGGAACCAGCTTCGAGAACCCCTCGGAGATCCGCAGCGCGATGGTCGCGCTCACCTCGCTGAGGATCGCGGCACCCAACAGGATCCAGATCATGCGCGTCCTCCCGGTTTCCGGCCTCGAACGCGAACCCTATTTCCTTCCGCGATCACCGCGAAGCGGAACCCCTCCCTCCGGACACGCCCCGGGTAGGGATCCCCCCGATCGGTGGCCGCTCGTGGCCGCTCGACTTCGGGTGCCCGCCGCCGCGAGCGGACCCCTCGATCGTCGGCTGCTCGACCCTGTGCCACGCCGCGTCGAGTGGATCCTCGATCGTCGGCTACTCAGCCCTGTGCCACGCCCATCGGAACAGGGTTCAGCAGCCGACGATCCGGGTTCACCCGCCGATTCCGCCGATCCCGGCGGGGGCGGGGTTCGCGGCGGGGGCGGGGTTCGCGGTGGGCGGAGCGGGGGCGTCATGCAGGGCGTCGCGGACCGTGGCGAGATCGGGGCCGGTCGCGTTGACCAGTACGGCCGGTCCGCCGGCCAGTGGCATTCGGGCCGCGCACACCCCCAGCGGTGTCGCCCTCGGCACCCCGGTCTCGACCCAGCCGGGGTCGACCCGCAGAAGTGTTCCGGTGACCCGTGCACCGCCGAGCCCCGCCGGACCCGCCCACCCCGGTGCACCCGGCCCCACCGCCAGTTCGTTGCGCAGCAGCGTACGGCCGGCGTAGCGCACGGTCGTGCTGATCCGTACGTCACCGACCGGCTCGCCGTGCCGCCCGCAGACCAGCTCCTCCCGCCAGACCAGGGCGGCGCCCTCCGCCAGCTCCAGCACCGAGCGGGAGAGGTGATCACAGCGCGCGGCCCCGATCAGCGGCTCGGGCAGCCACCGCAGCCGACCTCCCGCCGCCACCCGTGCCACCACCTCCAGCCGGGACTGCCCACCGCCCGCCCCCGGCAGCGCCAACGACGCCGCCACGGTCCGTACGCACAGCAGCGCGCTCGCGCCCACCTCGATCTCGATCCGTAGCCGGTCCCCGCCGAGCGGTCCGGCCGCGCCCCCGACCAGGTGCACCTGCACCTCGCCGGGGTCGCCATCGGGTCCGGTACGCCGCACCAGCAGCGGAGCCTCCCCGCGCAGCTCGGTCAGCCTGGTGCCCCGCGAGCCGTCCGCCACCGCCACGATCCGGGCAACCGCCCGCATCAGTACGAGGCCGGTGACCGTACGACCCCGGTCCGGTTCGCTACGAGGGCGCGTACCCAGTCGGCGACGGGGGTTGCCGAGCGGTCCTGGACCAGGGAGAGGAAGACGGTCGGCAGGTCGCCCCGGCGGGCCGCCGCGTCCCGGGACATCACCGACAGGTCGGCCCCGACCAGCGGCGCCAGATCCGTTTTGTTGATCACGAGCAGGTCGGCGCCGGTGACCCCCGGCCCACCCTTGCGGGGCACCTTGTCCCCGCCGGCCACGTCGACCACGAAGATCTGCTGGTCGATCAGCCCCTTACTGAACGTTGCGGTCAGGTTGTCGCCGCCGCTCTCCACCAGCACCAGGTCCAGCGGCCCGAGCGTCGCCTCCAACTCCTCGACCGCGTCGAGGTTGGCGGAGATGTCGTCCCGGATCGCGGTGTGCGGGCAGCACCCGGTCTCCACCGCCCGGATCCGTTCGGCCGGCAGGACACCGTGCCGGAGCAGGAAGTCCGCGTCCTCGGTGGTGTAGATGTCGTTGGTCACCACCGCCAGCCGCAACTCGGCCGACAGTGTCCGGCACAGCGCCGCGACCAGCGCGGTCTTGCCGGAACCGACCGGCCCGCCGATCCCGATCCGCAACGCCCGACCACCGTCGACCGGTGCTCCGGCCAGCGGCGGATGCGGATCGACCCCCGGATCGGGATGGGTGTGCGGCGGCTCGTCCGGGTCGTGCACGTGCGGCGTACCGGCCGGGTGAGAGGTATCAGGATGCAAAGAGACGCACCTCCTGGCTCGCGTGCAGTTCGGCGCCGATCTCCAGCAGGACAGCGGAGTCGGCAGGCAGGTCGTCGACCGGATCATCCACCCGACCGGCAGCGTCGGCCGCCAGCCGGTCGCATTCGCCGGCCAGACCGGCAAGCAGGGCATGGACCGCGTACGGGTCAAGACCGAGCAGGCGTACGGCGGCACTGGCCGGACCACTGACCGACCCGTACGCGCAGGCCACCGCCGCCTCGGTCGGGCCCAGCCCGGCGGCAGCCGCCACCAGGCCGAGCGCCACCGGTTGGTGCAGACCGGCCGGGGAAACCTCGACCGGCACCGCCACCGGGCCGAAGATCGCCCGTCCGGCGCGTACGAGTGCTCTGCCCTGGGCTCGCGACGCCCGCCGCAGCGCGGGTGAGGGCGTACGCGCGTCCAGGCCGTCGTCCAGGTCGGCGGCCGGCACTCGGCCGGCGCAGGCGCTGGCGGCGAACGCCGCGCCGACCCGGCCCGTGGTGGCGAGCCGGCCGCGCAGGAACTCGGCCAGCCCGGCCAGGTCCCGCAACCTGCCCGAGGCGACCGCCGACTCCAGCCCACCGGAGTGGGCGTGCGAACCGGCGGGCAGCCGCCCGTCGGCGAGCACCAACAACGTGGCCAGCGAGGACATGTCGGCTAGAAGAGGAAGTAGCGCTGGGCCATCGGCAGCTCCGTCGCCGGTTCGGGCTCGATCACCGCGCCGTCGATCCGGACGGTGAAGGTGTCCGGCTCGACCTCGATCCGAGGCAGCGCGTCGTTGAGCGGCATGTCCGCCTTGCCGCGCGACCGGACGTCGGCCACCGGGGCGAGCCGTCGACCCAACCCGATCCGCTCACCGAGCTTGTCCTCGATCGCGGCCGGCGCGACGAACGCCAGGCTGGTCTGGGCCGGTGCGGTGCCGTACGCGCCGAACATGGGGCGGGGCAGGACCGGTTGCGGGGTCGGGATCGAGGCGTTGGCGTCACCCATCTGCGCCCACGCGATCATGCCGCCCTTGATGACCAGGTGTGGGCGTACGCCGAAGAACACCGGATCCCAGAGCACCAGATCGGCGAGCTTGCCCTTCTCGACCGAGCCGACCTCGGCGTCGATGCCGTGCGCGATGGCGGGGCAGATCGTGTACTTGGCCACGTACCGCCGGGCCCGCTGGTTGTCCGCGGCCCCGTCACCGGGCAGCGAACCGCGCCTGGCCTTCATCACGTGCGCGGTCTGCCAGGTACGCAGGATGACCTCGCCGGCCCGCCCCATCGCCTGCGCGTCCGACCCGATCATCGAGATCGCCCCGAGGTCGTGCAGCACGTCCTCGGCCGCCATCGTGCTCGGCCGGATCCGACTCTCCGCGAACGCCAGGTCCTCCGGCACGGTCGGGTTCAGGTGGTGGCACACCATCAGCATGTCGAGGTGCTCGTCCAGGGTGTTGCGGGTGTACGGCCGGGTCGGGTTCGTCGACGACGGCAGCACGTTCGGCTCGGCGGCGACGGTGATGATGTCCGGTGCGTGCCCGCCGCCCGCCCCCTCGGTGTGATAGGCGTGGATGGATCGGCCGCCGATCGCGCGCAGGGTGTCGGCGACGAACCCGGCCTCGTTCAGGGTGTCGGTGTGGATCGCCACCTGTACCCCGGAGGCGTCCGCGACCCGCAGACAGGCGTCGATCGCGGCCGGGGTGGTGCCCCAGTCCTCGTGCAGCTTGAAGCCGCCCGCGCCGCCGCGCAACTGCTCCCACATGGACTCTTCGCGGACGGTGTTGCCCTTGCCGAGCAGCAGTACGTTCACCGGCCACGGGTCGATCGAGGCCAGCATCCGGGCCAGGTACCAGGCGTTCGGGGTGACCGTGGTCGCCTTGGTCCCCTCGGCCGGGCCGGTCCCACCACCCATGATCGTGGTGATCCCGCTGGCCAGCGCCGTTTCCAGGATCTGCGGACAGATCAGGTGTACGTGACTGTCGATCCCACCGGCGGTCAGGATCTTCCCGTTACCGGAGATGATCTCCGTTCCCGGCCCGATCACCAGGTCAGGATGCACACCGTCCATGGTGTCCGGGTTGCCGGCCTTGCCGAGCGCCACGATCCGCCCGTCCCGGATCCCCACATCCGCCTTCACGATGCCCCAGTGATCGAGCACCACCACACCCGTGATCACCGTGTCCGGCGCACCCTCGGCCCGGGTAGCCATCGACTGCCCCATCGACTCCCGAATCACCTTCCCCCCGCCGAACACCGCCTCATCCCCGTACCCGCAGTAGTCCCGCTCGACCTCGACCAGCAGATTCGTGTCCGCCAGCCGGATCCGGTCCCCGGCCGTAGGCCCATACAGCGCGGCATACCGCCGCCGATCCATCGTGCTCACACCACACCCCCACTGCCGCCCGCGCCGCTGCCCGCCTCGCCCTCGCCCGCCTCGTTGATCATGAAGTTAGCGACGGTTTTCGGCCTGAAATCTGCGCTAACTTCATGATCAACGCGCTGATCGACTGGGTCGAGGGGGCCGGCGGAGGCGGAGCGGAGGCCGGGGACTGTGCGGGTGCCGGCTAGTGGGATCAGGTCCACCGTGCGGGTGATGCCGGGTTCGAAGCGGATGGCGGTGCCGGCGGGTACGGCGAGTCGGTGGCCCCAGGCGGCGGATCGGTCGAACTCCAGCGCCGGATTCGCCTCGGCGAAGTGGTAGTGCGAACCGACCTGAACCGGCCGGTCGCCGGTGTTGTTGACCGGCAGGGTCAGCACCGGCCGACCGGCATTGATCTCTATGTCGCCCGCACCAGGAAGCACCTCGCCCGGGATCATGTGGTCCACCTTCCCAACGGAGCCGCTGCGGGCCCCTGGCCTACGAGATCGGGTCGTGTACGGTCACCAGCTTCGTACCGTCCGGGAAAGTTGCCTCGACCTGCACTTCGGGCAACATCTCGGGCACCCCTTCGAGGACGTCCTCGCGGCCGAGCACCCGCCGGCCGGCGTCCATCAGGTCGGCGACGCTGCGACCGTCGCGCGCCCCCTCCAAGAGGAACGCGGTGATCACCGCCGTCGCTTCCGGGTGGTTCAGCCGTAGCCCACGTTCTCGTCGGCGCCAGGCGACGTCGGCGGCGACGTGGATGAGCAACCGGTCCTGCTCGTGTCGGGTGAGGAACAACGCAGTACCTCCGGACAGGGGAGCGAACATTGTGGATCGTGCCAGTCGCAGGTAACGCAGGTGTTACGCCGTATGGCCGCTGCTCACGGGGCTTCGCGACCCGGTCGGTCCCGGTAGCTTCGTCGATGTACGCAGCATTGCCACGTTAACGGGGGATGGGACAGCGGTCGGTTGTGGAACCAGGGCGGCCCATACGGGGAGGCCGGCTACGGGCGGTGACCCGGACGGCCAGCCTGATCGTACTGGTGGTGGTCGGCTCGCTGCTGACCGGATGCGGGCAGGACAACGCACCGACGCCCGATCCGACGTCGGCGCCGAGTCTGACGCCGACACCGGATCCGATGACGTCGGCCAGTCCGGCGAAGACGATCACCGTCACCAGTTCGGCCTTTGCCGAGGGAACGCGCATACCCGAGCGGTACACCTGCAAGGGCGGCAGCGAGCGCCCGCCACTGGCCTGGTCCGGTGACATCGGGGACGCCGCCGCGTTCGCGGTCATCGTTGACGACCCGGACGCACCGGGCTTCACGTACGTGCACTGGATCGCCTACGACATCCCGGCCGCCACGAAGGAGATCCCGGCCGGTGACCTGCCCGCCGATCTGCTCCAGGCGTCGAACTCCAACGGTGGCGCGACCTGGACCCCGCCCTGCCCGCCGAGCGGCGTACACCGCTACCAGTTCACCGTGTACGCCCTGGAGAAGAGGATCGGCCTGCCGGCCGGCACCGAAGCCGGCGAAGCGCGTAAGGCGATCGAGGCGGCGGCGATCGGTACCGGCACCCTGACCGGCCTCTACGGCAACCCCTGACGTCATCGGCGGTGTGTGGGCGCGGCAGGCGGTTGTCCGGCGCGAGCAGCAGACGCGCCGAACGGCTGGTCAGTCGCCGGTCAGGTCGCGGCGGATGGCGATGACCGCGCCCACCAACGCCAGGGCCGCCCAGGCGGCGGCGATCAGCAGACTGTCGCGCTCACCGGCACCGCCGCCCAGGAAGGCGGAGAACGGCAGCGGTGCCTTCAACCGGCCGACCAGCCCCTCGATGAAGACGAACCAGCCCGCGCACCCCAGGAACAGCCAGGTCGGACGACGTACGATCGCCGCGGTGGCGGCACCGAAGACGGCCATGATCGGCACGACGGTCAAGGTGTACCGGTACTGGGTCACGTCACCCTTGGCGAGCACGGTGGCACCGCTCACCGCAGCGACTCCCGAGGCGACGACCACGCTCGCGATGACCTGGGCGACCAACACCAGCGCCCGCTTCGGCTGGGCCAGGTAGAGCAACACCGCCGTACGGTGCTGGTAGTGCTGGGCGACGGTCATCACGGCCAGCCCGAACGCGCCGAGGCAGGTCAGCAGCGCCCACGAGTCGACGTTGAACGAGCCGAACAACGCGCCCACCGTGCTGAGGATGGCTATCGAGATCCAACTGGACCGGATCGTCGCCGCCCGGTAGAGCTCACTGCGTACGAGAGCGATCATCAGGCGGCTGCCAGGTCGAGGAAGATCTGTTCGAGGTTCGGGGCGTCGACGGTCATCTCGTAGATGGGTACCTGCGCACCGAAGGCGATCTCACCTGCGTCCTCGGGGGACAGTCCGACCACTTCCAGTGCGTGTCCGTCCGTGGTCACACTGCCACCGGCACCCTCGAACGCCCGCCACAGGCGTTGCGGGTCGCGGCCGCGTACCCGAAGTTTGCGGTTCGTGGCGCCGTAGAGGCTGGCGAGCGGTGCCGTACAGCGGACCTGCCCTTTGGCGATGATGACCACGTCGTCGATGAGCTGTGCCAACTCGGCCAGCAGGTGACTGGAGATGAGTACGGTCCCACCCTCGCGAGCGTGGTCGCGCAGCAGTTGACGAAGCCACGCGATGCCCTCGGGGTCGAGCCCGTTCGCCGGCTCGTCCAGGATGAGCACCGCCGGACTCCCCAACAGCGCGGTCGCCACCGCGAGACGCTGCCGCATTCCCAGCGAATAGTCACCGCTGCGCTGGTCGGCGGCGTGCGCCAACCCGACGTACTCCAGCAGGGTGTCCGCACGGGAGCGGGGTGCACCGGCCGCGATCGCCTGGGAGATCAGGTGGGCCCGACCGGTCTGACCCGGATGACTGACGCCCTGTTCGAGTACCGCGCCGACCTGTCGCAGCGGATGCGCGAGGTCACGGAACCGCCTGTTGTTGATCAGCGCGTCGCCGGACGTCGGTCGGCTCAGCCCGAGCAGCATCCGCAGCGTCGTGGTCTTGCCCGAGCCGTTGAGCCCGAGAAACCCGGTAACCCTGCCCGGTACGGCAGTGAAGCTGACACCGTCCACGGCGCGCACCCGGCGGTACTGCTTGGTGAGTTCGAGGGCCTGGATCATCGCGCCCATTATTGCCAGGCGGCCATCGCCGCGCAGCCCCCACCGATCCGGCCAGGCCCGTCGCGGTCAGCCCGCGTCCGAGCCGTCCATCCGCCGGACACGCCCTTCCGCGTACGCCTGGACCTCGGCCGCCAACCAGATGCGTCCCACCCCGAGAGTGTGTCGATCGGGGCGGGGAAATCCGGCCGGTCGACCAGGATCGCGGCACGCTGACGACTGACCCCGAGAAGGTCGGCCACCTCGGCGAGCGCCATCATCCGCACCGCTGCACTCTGCGGTGCCTCGGGGTAGGCAGGTAGTCAACGAGGGTGTTGACGAGCTGTCACCAGTGGCCCCGGCAGCCTCGATCCATGTGGACGCGACGTGCGCTCAAACCGATTCCGTTGGCACCCCTGCACCGCCGCACCTGGCGCCGATTCCGCCGCTGGTGCTCCTGCGGTCTCCGTTGGACCTCGGCGCAGCGCTGGCGGGCAAACGGCGGTCGCTGGTGACCACGCCGCCGCTCCAGCAACGCCAACACCTCCCGCTCCGGCCCCTCTGGATCTGCCGAATCTGCGCCGCGCCCTGGCCCTGCGCCCCCGCCCGCCTCAGCCTTCGGCGCAAGTACGCGCACGACCTCGTCTCGCTTGCCATCTACCTATCGACGGTGCTGCACGAGGCCGCCGCCGACCTCTACCGTCTGAGCCCGAACCCGGCCCCGACCCGACGGATCTTTTCGCCAGGTTCCTCGGCTGGACTCGTCGTGGTACTCCTGACGTACTGCCGTGAGGTCGTGAATCGATTGGGGCGTACACCATCAATGATGTGGCGACATCGTCTTTGATGTACGCCCTTGTCGTGTGTGCATCGCAGAATCCGGAGGCGAGGCAAACAGTGAGTTCTGTCCGAAAAGGATGGAAGAGGCTAGCTATCAACGGCTTTCTTGTTCTTGCCGGGGGACTTGCCCTGCCGGACCTCATTGCCGAGGGCAGTTGGCGTCGGTGGATCGTTGGCCCCGGCTTGGTTGTCATGATCGCGGTAATAATCACTGACCTTGTGAAGTTGGTCAGGGAACGCGTCGCGGAGCGGGAAGAGAAGCAACAGGGACGGCGATGACGACTGCTGGGACGTCCTGCACCACTTTGTGGTCGGCATTGGATGTGGAGGTGATATGAAAGCGCTGCATCGGCTCATCGGTATCGTGCGTGGTCTGCTCCTGGTGGCACTCACGTTGGATACGGTGCTGGTCGGATGGCTCGTCTTCTCGGCGGAATCGGTACAGGAGATGGTTGTCGGGCTCTTGGTCTCACTCCTGATCCCTGGCGGCCTCTACATACTCCTGGGACTCCTGGAACGAGTGGCGTACAGCTCTGCCGAGCCCGGCAGGCACTCCAAGCGAACAGGCTTCCCCTGGAGATGAGGGCCTGACGGGCCGATGGATGGGGGAGGACTCGGCGCAGTCAGGCGTGGGTGCGTACGCGCTGTTCGCCGGCTTCTACGGGGAAGGGGAGGATGTTCTGGCGGGGCGGGAGGGGGCAGATGAAGGCGTCGGAGAAGGCGCACGGCGGCAACTCCACCCGATTGAAGTCCAGCGTCACCGGCCCCGGACCGGTCGGCAGCGGTACGAACAGGAAGCGCGAAGCCGCGTACGACTGCTTCCCGCTCGTGGCGTCCCGGAAGGTCAGGTGCGCCTCGCCCACGTGACCGGTGTCGAGCCCCACCATCTCCACCTCGTGACCGTCCACAGCGAACGAGAACGTACCGATCACCTGGTAGTCGACCTCGCGCCCCGAGTTGGTGTGCACGATGTGCTCGGTGGTGTCCACCTCCGCCGGGCGGAACTCGGCCGTCACCACCCACGCCGGGTTCGGGGCGAACGCGTCGATGCCGGCGAAGGTCCGTACCCCTTCGGAGTTCGGGTCGTAGGTCCGTACGGCGGTGTCGTTGCCCCGGCGGATGATGACCAGCGCGACATCGCCCACGGCGAGCCACTGACCGTCGCGGAGCACCGCCTCGGTGACCGGCTCCCCGTCGACGGTGAGCCCGGCCGCGTCGGTGACCCGGACGACTCCGTTCTCGACCGACCAGCGTCCCGGCACACCCTCGATGACCGTCTCCTCGGAAATCCAGTTGGTGCCGGTCAGGGTGAGGTCACCACCGGGGGAGGAGACCTTGGTTTCCCGCTGGTCGTGCCACTTTCGCCACTCGTCGGCGAAGTTGTCGCTGGTCACATCGGTGTCGACGCTCATGCCGTCTCCTCGGTTCGTGCAGTGGGAAGCGCCGGAAGGGCCGCCGCGCTCGGAAGCAGATCAGCCGTACCCGGCGGGGCAGTCAGGTCGGCGGGGAGTTGGGGGATCGCGGCCAGTAGCGCGCGGGTGTAGTCCTGGGTCGGTCGTTCGAGCACGGTCGCGGTCGGGCCGGACTCGACCACCCGCCCGTGCCGCATCACCAGCACCTGCTGGCAGAGCTGGCTGACGATCGCCAGGTCGTGCGACACCAGGACCAGCGTCAGCCCCAGTGTGTCGACCAACTCCCGCAGCAGGTCGACGATCTGGAGACGTACGGAGACGTCGAGGGCGCTGACCGGTTCGTCGGCGAGCAGCAGTCGGGGCGACGGGGCGAGGGCTCGGGCGATGGCGATGCGCTGCCGTTGGCCGCCGGAGAACTCGTGCGGGTAACGCCTGCCGTCGTCGGGGTGCAGGCCCACGGCGGTCAGCACCTCGGCGACCCTGTCCGCGCGTTCCGCCCGGTCCTTGCCGATTCTCAGGGACCGTAGCGGCTCGGCGACGATCGCGCCGACCGACATCCGGGGGTTCAGCGACGAGCGCGGGTCCTGGAAGACCACCTGCACCTGGCTCCGGAACTCCCGCCGGGGCACCTTCGCCAACGGCTGCCCACCGAAGAGAACCGAACCCGAGGTGGGCCGATCGACCCCGAGCAACAGGCGCAGCAGCGTGCTCTTACCCGCACCGGACTCACCGACGATGCCGAGGCTGACGCCACTGTCGATGGTGACATCCACCTGGTCCAGCGCGGGCCGGGGACGCTCGGCGTACTGACGGGTCAGCGAACGACCGGCGAGCAGTTCGGCGCTCATTGTTCAACCGTCCCAACCGTCAGGCGGGTCACCTGGGCCGCGCTGGTGACCAACTGCCGGGCGTACGCGGACCGCGGGCGGCGCAGGACGTCTTCGGTGGCGCCGGACTCCTCCACCCGACCGTCGCGCATGACGATCAGCCGTTGCGCCAGGTTGGCCACCACCGGCAGGTCGTGGCTGATGAAGAGCAGCGCCACCGAGGTCTCCTCGATCAGTTCGTCGAGCAGGCTGAGGATCTGCGCCTGCACGGTCACGTCCAGCGCGGTGGTCGGCTCGTCGGCGATCAGCACCCTGGGGCGGCAGGCCAGGGCCATCGCCAGCGCGACACGTTGCCGTTGGCCGCCGGAGATCTCGTGCGGCAGGGCCCGTACCAGGCGTTCCGGGTCGGGTAGTCCCACCCTTTCGCACCAGTGGACGGCCTGCGCCTGTGCGTCGGTCCGGTTCAGGCCCCGGTGCAGGCGCAGCGGGCCGGCGATCTGTCGGCCGATCGGCATCAGCGGGTCGAGTGCGGTCAGTGGTTCCTGGAAGACCATGCTGACGGTGTTTCCGCGTACGCGTCGCCAGTCGCGGTCCGGTGCGGCGATCAGGTCGCGGCCGTCGACGGTGATTGTGCCGCTGACCCGCATGCCTTCCGGCAGCAGACCGAGCAGGGCGAGTGCGGTCAGCGACTTGCCCGACCCTGACTCGCCGATCAGGCCGACCCGGTCGCGGGCGGCGAGTTCGACGTTCAGGTCCCTGACCAGGGTGCGGTCGTCGAGGGTGACGGTGAGGTGTTCGGCGGCGAGGATCGTGGTCATCGTTTCACCGCCCGTCGGTTGCGGCGCAGTTGCGGGTCGAGGGTTTCGCGCAGGCCATCGCCGAGCAGGTTCACGCCGATCACCGCGATGGCGACGGCGATGCCGGGCAGCAGCACGTTCCAGGGGGCGACGCTCACCGTCGGCTGGGCCTCCTGGAGCATCCGACCCCATGACGGTGCCGGCGGCGGGGTGCCGAGACCGAGGTACGACAGGGACGCCTCGGCGATCACCGCGATGCCGAACGCCAGGGTGGCCTGGACCAGCAGGGTGTGCCAGATGTTCGGCAGGACGTGCCGGACCAGGATCATGATCGGCCCGGTGCCGGAGGTCCTGGCGGCGAGCACGTAGTCCTGGGTGAAGATCCGGCTGGCCGAGATCCGGGTCAGCCGGGCCACCTCGGCGCAGACTCCCACCCCGATCGCGGTGATCGCCACCAGGGTCGACGCCCCGTAGACGGTGACCAGCAGCATCGCGAGCAGCAGGGTGGGGAACGCGATCAGGATGTCGACCACGCCGATCACCGCGTCGTCGGCGATCCGGCCACCGGCAGCGGCGAGCAGACCGAGCGGCAGGCCGAGTGCGAACGCCACCGCGACTGCGGCCGTACCGACCCAGACGGCGGTCCGGGCGCCGAGCATGAGTTGGGTGAACTGGTCCCGGCCGAGCCGGTCGGTGCCGGCCCAGTGGTCCGCCGACGGGCCGGCGAGCCGGCCGCCGGGGGTGGCCTGGTCCAGCGCGTACGGCGTCCAGAAGAGGCTGACCAGGGCCAGCGCCAGGATCAGGCCCAGCAGCACCGCCCCGGCGACCAGGGACGGTGACCAGCCCCGGCGCGCGCGACGGCCGGCCACCACCGGGGCTTCCGGTGGCGCGATGGTCGGGTCCAACAACGGTACGGTCACGCCTGACCTCGCAGTCGGGGGTCGATGAGCCGCTGGATCAGGTCCACGGCGAGACCGAGCAGCAGGACGGTGGCGGTCATCAGGAAGACCGCGCCCTGCACCACCGGCAGGTCCCGGGACTTCACACTGATCAGCAGGAGGCTGCCGAGGCCGGGCAGGGCGAAGACGCTCTCGATCACCACCGTGCCGAGCAGCGAACCGGCGAGCAGCACCCCGAGCACGTTCACCACCGGGGCGGCGCCGTTGCGCAACCCGTGCCGCCACAGCGCCCTCGGCAGGCTGTAACCGAGCGAACGGGCGGTCCGGATGTACTCCTGGTTGAGCACGTCGAGGGTGGCCGACCGGACGTACCGGACCAGCAGGGACGCCTGGGCGATGGTCAGCGTGACCACCGGCAGGACCAGCGACTGCACGGCGGCGCCGGGGTCCTGCCAGCCGTCGCGGGGGAAACCGCCCGGCGGCAGCCAGCGCCACTGCACGGCGACCAGCCAGACGACCACGATGCCGACCCAGAAGATCGGCAACGCGATCCCGAGCTGGGCCAGGCCGGAGACCGCGACCCCGGCGGCGTTGCGGCGACGCAACGCCGCGAACACCCCCACCGGTACGGCGACCAGGATCGAGGCCACGAAGGCGCTCAGCGCCAGCGGCAGGGTCACCGGCAACCGGTCGACGATCTGTTCCAGCACCGGCGTACGGGTGAACAGGCTGTCGCCGAGGTTGCCGGTGAACAGCCCGCCGAACCAGTCGCCGTACTGGGTGAGCAGGGGGCGGTCGGTGCCGAGCTGGTGGCGGATCGCCTCGATCTGCTCCGGTGGCGAGCCGACCGCGAGCAGGGTCACGGCCGGGTCGCCGGGCAGCACCCGGAGCAGGAAGAAGACCGCCGAGCCGGCCAGGAACAGCGAGCCGACCAGCCAGCCGAGCCGGCGCAGCAGGTATCCGAGCATCGTCACCGCCGTCCCTGCGAACGCTTCAGCCGAAGCCGAAGCCGAAGCCGAAGCGGCCGAGGGCCGGCCGGTGACCCGGGGGAGCGGGTACCGGCCGGCCAGGGCGCGCTGACGGGGGAATCAGCGCTGCTTGCTGATCGGGGCGACATAGAAGCTGTCCGTGGTGAGGTTCTTCTGGTAGCCGCTGACCGCGCTGGACGCGATCTTGATTGCCGGGTCGAGGTAGAGCCAGTCGCTCGCCGCGTCCTCGGAGATCTGCCGGGCGACCTTCTTCAACAGTTCGGTCTGCTCGGCCTCGGTGGCGGCCGTCTCCGACTGCTTCACCCACTCCTGGACCTGCGGGTTCTTGTACTGCCAGTAGAAGTCCGGGTTGCCGTACCAGACCAGGTCACGCTGGTTGACGTGGGTCATGATCGTGGCCTGGAAGTTGTGGTTCTTGTAGACCTTGTCGGTCCAGGTGGCGTCGTCGATCGGGTTCAGCGTGATGTTGATGCCGGCCTGGGCGAGCTGGCTCTTCAGCCCCTGCGCCACGATGTTGATCGAGTCGGACGGCACGTAGTCCACGGTGAACGACAGCCCACCGGCGAAGCCGGCCTTGGCCAGCAGCGCCTTGGCGCCCTCGACGTTGTGGTCGTCGATGCTGGTCAGGTCCTCGTACCAGGGGTCGGTCGGCGGGACCATCGAGCCGAGGATCTGGCCGCGCTCGGCCCAGACGGCGGTCAGCAGCGCCTTGCGGTCGGTCGCCTGGCGGATCGCCTTGCGTACGTCAACGTTGTTGAACGGGGCCACCGAGTCGTTGAAGTTGAACAGTTCCTTGGTGGTCGAGGTGCCCTCGACGATGGTGAACTCGGGCCGGTTCTCGAACTGGGCGAGCACGTCCGGGCTGGTCACCTGGGTCACCAGGTCGAGCTGGCCGGCGAGCAGGGCGTTGTTCTCGGCGGTGGTGTCCTTGAAGAAGCGGTACACCACCTCCTTGTTCTTCGCCTTGTCACCCCAGTACTTGTCGTTGCGGACCAGGTTGATCGAGTCGCCCTGCTTCCAGGTGCCGACCGTGTACGGCCCGGTACCCACCACGGTCGTCTCCGGGTTGCCGGCGCCGGGCTTGGTCACCGCGGCCCCGGTCGAGGCCAGGTAGAACAGGAACGACTGCGACCGCTGGCTGAGCGCGATCTGCACCGTGTTGTCGTCCGGCGCCTCGATCGTCTTCATGATCGAGAGGTCCTTCTTCCGGGCGCTGGTCGACTCGTCCGAGGTCACCCGCTTGAGCGTGGTCACCACGTCGGCCGCCTTCAGCGGGGTGCCGTCGGAGAAGGTCACCCCGGACTGGAGGTGGAACGTGTACGTGGTCCCGTCCGTCGACACGTCCCACGACTTCGCCAGCAGCGGCTCGACCTTGCCGTCGTCGGTCAGCACGGTCAGACCCTCGACCACGTTGCGCAGCAGCACCTGGGCGTGACCGGTGTTGCCGCCCTTGACGGTGTTCAGCGTGGTCGGCTCGTTCAGCGAACCGATCGTGATCGTCGCGTCCGGGTCGGCGCCACCGGCGCTGCCGGACGGGCCGTCGGCCGAGTTCGAGCAGGCGCTGAGCAGCAGGGCGCCGATCGCGGCACCGGCCGTGACCAGGCCGAGCCGGCGACGGAAGTGACGTACGGGGGAGCGTCCCCCGGATGGGCTGGACGACATGTGCTGGCTCCAGGTGTGGCGGGCCACGATGACGACGGATCGGCACCGTTTGCGAGGGTTATCGGAGGGGGCCGTACGCGCCGGCCGGTGCGCGGCACTGGGCAGCCGGCCGCCGGGGAAAGTCTGTGTGCTGACGACGAGACGGTCAGCGACAACAACAGCCGCGTACCGGCGCGACGCCGGCCATGCGCCCAGCACACTGGGACGGATACGCGACGCTCATGTCAGGGACCATACCCGCGATCTTGTATTCCCTACCAATCCGATCGGAGTAATCTTGGCCACGTTTTGCCAGGGTGGCACGGGTGGTCGGGGGAGCGGGCCGGGGCTGTCCGGGGGAGGGCACCGGGCCCGCCGAGCCGCCCTGACAGAATGCAGGAGCCACATCCTGGACCCATGAGGAGAGCCCTGCCGTGATCCGTACCCATGACGCCGGCAGCCTGCGCGCGACGCACGCCGGCAGCACGGTGAAGCTCGCCGGCTGGGTGGCCCGCCGGCGCGACCACGGCGGCGTGATCTTCGTCGACCTGCGCGACTCCTCCGGCGTGGTGCAGGTCGTCTTCCGCGAGGGCATGGAATCCGCCCACGCGCTGCGCAACGAGTTCTGCGTCCTGGTCACCGGCGAGGTCACCCGCCGCCCCGAGGGCAACGACAACTCCGAGCTGCCCACCGGCGAGATCGAGGTCACCGCCAGCGAACTGGTCGTCCTCTCCGAGGCCGCCCCGCTGCCGCTCCCGGTCGACGACCAGGTGGCGGCCGGAGACGACATCCGGCTGCGCTACCGCTACCTCGACCTGCGCCGCAGCGGCCCGGCCAACGCGCTCAAGCTCCGCTCGAAGGCCAGCCACCTCGCCCGGGGCGTGCTGCACGACCGCGACTTCCTGGAGATCGAGACGCCGACCCTGACCCGGTCGACGCCCGAGGGTGCCCGCGACTTCCTGGTGCCGGTTCGGCTCCAGCCCGGCTCCTGGTACGCCCTCCCGCAGTCCCCGCAGCTGTTCAAGCAGCTCCTGATGGTCGGCGGGATGGAGCGGTACTACCAGATCGCCCGCTGCTACCGGGACGAGGACTTCCGCGCCGACCGGCAGCCTGAGTTCACCCAGCTCGACATCGAGATGTCCTTCGTCACCGAGGACGACGTGATCGACCTCGGCGAGGCGATCGTCACCACCCTCTGGCGTGAACTGGCCGGGCACCAGATCAGCTCCCCGATCCCGCGCATCACCTGGCACGACGCCATGAGCCGGTACGGGTCCGACAAGCCCGACCTGCGCTACGGGGTCGAGCTGACCGAGCTGACCGACTACCTGCGCGGCACCGAGTTCCGGGTCTTCGCCGGGGCGATCGACGCCGGAGGCTACGTCGGCGCGGTGGTCATGCCCGGCGGTGCCGGCCAGACCCGCAAGGAACTGGACGGCTGGCAGGACTGGGCCAAGTCGCGCGGGGCGCGTGGCCTGGCGTACGTGGTGCTCGACGCGGAGACCGGCGAGGCTCGGGGACCGGTGGCGAAGAACCTCTCCGAGGCGCACCTCGGCGGGCTCGCCGACGCCGTCGGTGCCAAGCCCGGCGACGCGGTCTTCTTCGCCGCCTCCGCCAACCAGCGCGAGGCGCAGGAACTGCTCGGTGCGGCACGGGTCGAGATCGCCAAGCGGTCGAACCTGATCGACGAGTCGGCGTGGGCGTTCTGCTGGGTGGTCGACGCGCCGATGTTCGAGCGGACCTCCGACCAGGAGAACGGCGGGGCGGGTGGCTGGACCGCCGTGCACCACCCGTTCACCTCGCCGAACGCGGACTGGGAGGGGCGCTTCGAGGAGGCACCCGACCGGGCCCTGGCGTACGCGTACGACATCGTCTGCAACGGCAACGAGATCGGTGGCGGCTCGGTCCGTATCCACCGGGGCGACGTACAGAGCCGGGTCTTCGACCTGCTCGGCATCACGCCCGAGGAGGCGACGGACAAGTTCGGCTTCCTGCTCGAGGCGTTCAAGTACGGCCCCCCGCCGCACGCCGGTATCGCGTTCGGGTGGGACCGGGTCTGCATGCTGCTCGCCGGGGCGGAGTCGATCCGCGAGGTGATCGCCTTCCCGAAGACCCGTGGTGGGTACGACCCGCTGACCGGGGCACCGACGCCGATCACCGGCCAGCAGCGGACCGAGGCCGGCATCGACGCCAAGCCGAAGCCGCCGACCCCGGCACACGCCGGCACCGCCGGGGTGGCCGCACCGGTCGAGCCGGTCTGAACCCGTTGACCCTGCTGATCGTCGGGGCCAGCGGTTACCTCGGCGGCGAACTGTGCCGCCGCGCGGTGACCGCTGGCCTCCGGGTCGTCGGGACGTACCACCGGGCGCCGGGTGTCATCAACGGTGTCGACTGGCAACGGCTGGACATCAACGACCGGGCCGCCGTGCGTGCGCTGGTCACCCGGGTACGCCCGGCCGCCGTGATCGGTACCGCCGCCGTCTACGGGCAGTGGGCGGTCTGTGCCGACGGGGCCGGCCATGTCGCGGTCGCCGCCGCCGAGGTGGGCGCCCGGCTGGTGCACCTGTCCAGTGACGCGCTGCACGGCGGGCGCCCGGAGCCGTACGCCGACGACGAGCCGCCCACCCCGGTCTACCCGTACGGGGCGGCGAAGGCGGCCGGCGAAACCGCCGTACGGCTGGCCGCCCCGGAAGCGGCGCTGGTGCGTACGTCGCTGATCGTCGGCGACGAGCGGAGCAAGCAGATCCGGCTCTGCCTGGACGCCCTCACCGGTGCACCGGGAGTGCGCCTGTTCACCGACGAGTTCCGCTGCCCGGTGGACGTGGGCGACCTGGCCTCGGCGGTGCTGGAACTGGTCGACTCGGACTACGCCGGGGTGCTGAACGTGGCCGGCGCGGACCCGGTGAGCCGGGCCGAACTGGGTCGGCTGGTGGCCCTGCGCTACGGCCTGGACCCGGCAAAGCTCGCGGTCACCACGATCGCCACCGCGGGTCAGCCCCGCCCCGCCGACGTACGCCTGGACAGCTCCCGCGCGGCGGCCCTGCTGAAGACCCGGCTGCGCGGCGTACGCGAACTCCTCGCTTCCTGAAAGACCTCCGTAGCTCCCCGAACGATCGCTTGCAGAAAACTTCTGCATAGGAGTTGTGCATAGATTCTGTGCAGAAGTATTCTGCAAAACATGTCTGCATCCGAGGAAGCCGACGGGACGGTCGAACCGGGCGGGACCGTCGAACCGGAGTCGAGTGTCCGGCTCGACGGTCGTCAGATCCGGGCACTGGCCCACCCGGTGCGTTCGCGCCTGCTCGCCGCGCTGCGGTCGGACGGCCCGGCCACCGCGACCGGGCTGGCCAACGCGCTCGGCACCAACACCGGCAACACCAGCTACCACCTGCGCCAACTCGCCGAGGTGGGACTCGTCGCCGAGGACACGGGGCGCGGCACCGGCCGGGAGCGGTGGTGGCGGTCCGTACACCGCAGCACCATCTGGTTCAGCAGCGACTTCGACGACGACCCCGACGCCCGCGCGGCCTCCGACTGGTTCGACGACCACCTGCTGCACAGCTACGTCGAGCAGGCCCGCAACTGGAACGCGGCCAAGCGCGGCTATCCCGCCGAGTGGCGGGCCGTCGGTGGCTACCACGACTCGCTGCTCAGCCTCACGCCGGAACGGCTGGGCGAGCTCACCGAGGAACTGGGCGCGGTGATCAGGCGCTACATGGCCGACCCGTCACCAGTCGGGGACCAGACCGAACAGGTCCTGCTCTACCTAAACATGTTCCCGCGGGTCGACACCCCGCCCGGCGCACCGTCCGACAGCCCGACAGCCATCCCGCCCGGCGGCCTGCCGATCGCCGGACACGACGACGAGGAGAGGCCATGACAGCGCTGACCATGCGGCAGGCCCGTGGCCGCTACCTGGTCCTGCTCGGGCTGCGCTGGTTCCCGGTCGGCCTGCTGATCCCGATCGGCACCCTGCTCATGCTGGAACGGGGGCTCACCCTGCCGCAGGTCGGCCTGGTGACGGCGGCGCAGGGGCTGGTCGTACTGGCGCTGGAACTGCCGACCGGCGGGCTCGCCGACGCGATCGGCCGCAAGCCGGTGCTGGTCCTGGCCAGCCTGCTCAGCCTCGCCTCACTGACCCTGCTGACCTTCGCCGACTCGGTCGGACTGTTCCTGCTCGTCTTCGTGATCCAGGGCATCTTCCGGGCGCTGGACAGCGGCCCGCTCGACTCCTGGTACGTCGACGCGGTCCTCGCCGTCGACCCCGACGCCGACCTCGAACGCGGGCTCGGCGGCGGCGGAGCGGTGCTCGGTGTGACGGTCGGAGCCGGAGCGCTGCTCAGTGGCGGCCTGGTCGCGCTCGGACCGGTCGGCGGGTTCAGCGCGCTGACCGTACCGGTGGTGGTCGCGTTCGTGTTCCAGGTGATCGCGCTGGTCGCCTTGGTCGTGCTCCTGCCGGAGGTACGCCAGGCGCGGGGCGTGGCCGCCCTGCGGGACTCGCTGCGCGGGGTGCCGACCGCCATCGGGGGCGCGTTCGGCCTGCTGCGCCGGTCCCGGATCCTGCTCGCCCTGGTCGCGGTCGAACTCTTCTGGGGCTTCGGCATGGTCACCTTCGAGACCCTGCTGCCCGTACGCCTCTCCGAGGTGATCGGCAACCCGGACGATGCGGCGGCGCTGCTCGGCCCCGCCGGCTCGGTGGCCTGGCTGGCCTCGGCCGCCGGTGCGGGTCTCGCCCCGGTGGTCGCCCGCCGGATCGGGGTCGCCCCCACCGCCGCCCTGCTGCGGATCGTGCAGGGCGCGACCGTGGTCGGGATGGGGCTGCTGGCCGGGCCGGTCGGTGTGATCGCCGCGTACCTCGCCTGTTACCTGGTGCACGGCGCGTCGAACCCACTGCACCTGGGGCTGCTGCACCGCCAGGTCGACGGCCCGTACCGGACCAGCGTGATCTCGCTCAACTCGATGGTCTCGCAGCCGGCCGGGGCGCTCGGCGGGGTGGTTCTGACCGCCGTGGCCGGGGCCACCTCGGTCACCATGGCCATGCTGGTCGGCGCGGTGGTCCTGGCCGTCGCCGCACCGCTCTACCTACCGGCCTGGCGGGCCACCCGCAACGCACCCGCCGTCGTCCCGGAAGAGCCGGTGCCGGCGACCGTTCCTCAGGCCAGGACGGGGACCGGGGCCAACCCCACCGACGTACGCGGAATCGAGCCGGCGAACCCGAGCCGGTCGTAGAGCCGGATCGCGGGGAGGTTGTCCGTCAGTACGCCGAGGGTCACCTCCTCGGTCTCGTCCAGCAGGGTACGGGTCATCGCGGCGGTGAGCGCGGCACCGAACCCCCGACCACGGGAGTCGGTCGCGACCGCGATCCCGGCGAGGAAGCCGGTGCCGCCCCGACTCCGGTCGGCACCGGCGGCCACCAGGCGACTGCCGTCGCGGATGCCGTACCAGTGGCGTACCCGAGGGTCGCCGGGGCGGGTGGTGCTGGTCGGGAAGGCGGCGTCGACCAGGGCGGTGATCGCGTCGTGGTCGGCCCCGGTGAGGCGTACCACCCGGTCCTCCTCCGGTTGGACCGGTGGCGGGGTCACCGCCCAGCGGAAGTCCCACTCGTCGCGCTGGGTCACGGGCAGGTGTTCGGCCGGGATGTCGCCGTCCAGCCGGGGCAGGTGAAGCCAGCGCAGGTCGAGCGTGCCGGTGGCGCGGAGTTCACCGGCCAGTTCGGCCGCCTGTGCGGCGTCGCCGGTCGCCCAGCCGGTCGCCCCGTGCGGGCCGGTCCCGGTCCAGAAGGTCGCGTTGTCGAGCAGGTAGCCGGTCGGCTCGCCGCCGCCGTGGGTGTTGAGCCGGACGTACGGGTGGTCGCCGGCCGCGGCCAGGACGGCCGCACGCCCCCTGACCAGGGTCGCTCTGCTGATCATGGGGGAAACAATAGCGCCGACCGGGCTGGTTCCACGGTGGAGATTGACGGGAGCCGTGGCGGGGTACATCAGGGTCGACCTACCCCACCCCCACGGAGGACACAAAGATGCTCGCCTACGTCGCCGCCGGCGTTTTCGGCTTTGCGCTCCTGCTCGACCTGTTCGACTCCGATCTCGGTGCGCCGGACCTGTTCAACTGGAACACCCTGATCCTTATCGGTCTGCTCTGCCTCGCGCTCTACCTGGCCGGCGTCGGTCGCGCGCCCGGCGGTGGCGGCGGACGCTGGCGCGGACGGCGGCCCGGTCGGGGCTGACCGTCGACCGACGCGAACCGGCCCGGGATCGGCGCATTTCAAGCGTCCGGCACCGGGCCGGTAATGTCTTCGTGATGGAGCCCGACGGTCTGTTCTCCCTCACCGGTGCCGGTGGGGCGCGCTCCGCACCCCCGACATCGGGGGACGCCGATGGCTTCACCACACCCGGAGCGGACGCGCCGCTGCCGGTCAGGATGCGTCCGGCGAGCCTGGACGAACTGATCGGTCAGGACCACCTGCTGGCACCGGGCGCACCGCTGCGCCAACTGGTGACCGGTACGACGCCGATGTCGGTGATCCTCTGGGGGCCGCCGGGCAGCGGCAAGACCACCATCGCCCACCTGGTCGCCGGGGCGACCGACCGGCGGTTCGTTGCCATGTCGGCGCTCTCCGCCGGGGTGAAGGACGTCCGGGCGGTGATCGAAACCGCCCGCCGGGAACGCCGGGCGGGCGGCCGACCGACCGTGCTCTTCATCGACGAGGTGCACCGGTTCAGCAAGACCCAGCAGGATTCACTGCTCGCCGCGGTCGAGGACCGTACGGTCACACTGCTGGCGGCGACGACGGAGAACCCGTACTTCTCGGTCATCTCGCCGTTGCTCTCGCGGTGCGTACTGCTCACCCTGCAACCGCTCGACGAGCAGGCGGTGCGCGGGTTGCTGCGCCGCGCGATGACCGACGAGCGCGGGCTGGGCGGTGCGCTCACCCTCGCCCCCGACGCCGAGGACCATCTCGTACGCCTCGCCGGCGGCGACGTACGCAAGGCACTGACCGCGCTCGAAGCAGCCGCCGGCTCGGCCGCGGCCCTGGGTGGCACGGAGATCGATCTGGCCACCGCCGAGCAGGCGGTGGACGTGGCGGCGGTCCGCTACGACCGCGACGGCGACGCCCACTACGACGTCGTCAGCGCGTTCATCAAGAGCATGCGCGGCTCGGACGTCGACGCGGCCCTGCACTGGCTGGCCCGGATGCTGGTGGCCGGTGAGGACGCCCGGTTCATCGCCCGGCGGATCGTCATCTTCGCCAGCGAGGACATCGGCATGGCCGACCCGACCGCGCTGAGCGTCGCCACCGCCGCCGCCCACGCCGTCGAGTACGTCGGCCTGCCCGAGGTCCAGCTCAACCTGGCCCAAGCGGTGATCCACATGGCGACCGCGCCGAAGTCGAACGCGGTCACCACCGCGATCGGTGCCGCCACCGGTGACGTCCGGGCCGGACGCGGCGGTTCGGTGCCCCGGGCCCTGCGCGACGCCCACTACTCCGGTTCGCGGGGACTCGGACACGGCACCGGCTACCGGTACCCGCACGACGACCAGCGGGGTGTGGTCACCCAGCAGTACGTACCCGACGACCTCGTCGGCACCGACTACTACCGGCCCACGGGACACGGTGGGGAGCGGGCGGTCGCCGCCCGGCTTCCCCTGTTGCGTGGCATCGTCCGGGGCACGCCCGCCCCGACACCGGCGTCGACCAGCACCGGCACCAGGCCGGATCGGGCGGCGGACGAAGACGGCAGCGCGCCTGCCGGGGAGGATCACCAGTGAAATCGCGCGGTTCCGACCTGCCCGAAGACGGCACCGAGGAGCAACGGGAACCTCGATCCCTGCGACGCCGCTGGGGACGGGGCAAGTCCGACACCCCCGCCGAGGAGCCGGAGGTCAGCGGAGAGGAACTCGGCTGGATCGCCGACCTCCGTACGGCCAAGCAGCAGCAGACCGAACTCGGCCCCGGAGGCGCCGAACCCGGACCGGGACGTGCTGCCCCGCCCGGTCGGGGACCGGCACCGGCCGACTTCGGTCCCGTCGGGCCGGGTCCCGGCGACCCGGAACCGGGCGGCCCCCCGGCCCCGGTACGCCGCGCCGCGGTTGTGCCACCGGTCGGTCAACCGAGGCCAGCGCCCGAACCACCCCGGGGCGAACCGTCCCGTCCGGAGCCGCCGCGAGCCGAACACACGCTGACCGGCCCACCCGCCTCGGCCGAGCCCTGGCGTACGCAGGAGCAGGCCGACCCGGCCGGCCCGTCCCGGCACTCCCGGGCATTCGAACCCGACGGCCCCCAGGGTGCGGAGCGGCCGGGCCGCCGGGCGGCGTCCCCGGTCGAGCCCGACGGCTCCCGTGCCCCGGTGGATCGACCGGGGCGGCACGCCGGGGCAGCGGTGCCGGATCAGCGTGAGCCGCAGGCCAGGCACGGTGCGCCCGGGGTCGACCCGACGCGGCGCCCGCCCGAGCCGAGGACCGACGAGATGCCTCCGGGACGGCGGCACGAGGACACCCCGCCCGGCCGGCGCAGCGCCGTCGCCACCCCGCCGGTGCCGGGCGGACCCGCCACGGCCCGGCCCGGATTCCCGTCCGGTGACCCCACCGGCCGACCCGACCTGGCACCGCCGGACGGCAGGTACGGCCACCCCCGCGACGCCGACGACCCCCGCGCGCCGAGGGTTGGCGACCCGACCGATCCGCGCGGGGCCAGGCTTCCCGACCCGACCGATCCACGCGGGGCGAGACTTCCCGAGCAGCCCGAGCCGCGGGCCCGGCGGCACGCCGATCCCACGGATCCGCGCGGTGCCCGGCTGGCCGATCCCACCGACCCGCGCGGGGCGAGGGCGGCCGATCCGGCTGACCCGCAGGTGCCCAGGACGGGTAACGCGCCCGCGCTGCCCCAACCGGGTGGACCGGAGGAGACGACCGGTAGCCAGCGGGCGTCCCGTCCCTCGGACTGGGTCCGGCGGGCCACCCGTGGGGGCCGGTCCGCGGGCGCCGCGCCCGTTCCGGATGGCCCGGCCGGTGGTCCGGTCGCCCCGGACGGATTCGGTGCACCACCCGCCCCGTCACCGGGTCAGGGCCCCGGCCAACCGCCACCGCGCGGGCGGGGGCACGACGCCTGGGCTCCCGGTGCACGCCCGCCGGCCGAATCCGTACCGCCCGGCCGCGACGGCACGCGCGGCCCCGAACTTCGTCCCCGCCGGTCCGCCCCGGTCGACGGCCCGGCCAACCCCGACCGGGCGCAGCCCGGCCCCGGTTACCCGCCGGGCCGACCGCCGTCGGGCGCTCCGTCCGGTCAGGACCGGGCCCGGACCGACGGCACCGGCGAGAACCGTGGCGTCGGCCGTGCCATGCCCCCGGGACCGCCCGTCGGCCCCGGACCGCAGGGCGCGGTTCCGCCGTCGGGTAACCCCGGTGGTCCACGCGGCGCGGCCACGGTTCCGCCGTCCACCGAGCCGATGGACCGGCCCGGTGGACGGGCCGCCGGCCCCCGGCAGGCACCTCCGGCCTTCCCACCGGCGACCGGCCCCGGCATGCCGCCACGGCCGTCCGGTCCCGGCCCGATGGCCCCCGGTGCCCCGATGGCTCCGGGCGGCCCCGTGCCGCCCTCGGGCCAGCCGGAGCGCGACGCCGGTGCCCCCGGAGTCGGGCGCGGGGCGGCGTCCGTACCGGTCGCCGGATCGGCGTCGGTGGCCGTCCCCGGCACCGCACCCCGACCTGGCGGACCCAACCCGATGGGCGGGCCGCACCAGGGCGGACCCAACCCGATGGGCGGGCCGCACCAGGGCGGACCGAACCCGATGGGCGGGCCGCACCAGGGCGGACCGAACCCGATGGGCGGGCCGCACCAGGGCGGACCGAACCCGATGGGTGGGCCGCATCAGGGCGGACCGAATCCCCTGGGTGGGCCCGGCCCGGTCGGTGCGGCCAAGCCGGTGGCCGTGGCCAAGGTGGCGGTTGCACCGGTCGGTGCGGCGAGTGTCCGGCCGGCGGCCTTACCCGGATCGGATCCGGTCGGTGGCGACCGCCCGTTCGACGATCCCACCGGGACCGGGGAGATCCGCGAACCCCGGTCCGAGATCCGCCGGCAGGCGCGGGAGAAGCGCCGGCTCAAGGTGGCCGCGCTGATCCTGGCCACGTTGCTGGTGCTCGGCGCGCTGCCGCTCTTCTTCGGCATCCGGGCCGCGACACGCGATCCGGTCTTCAGCGCCCTGGACGAGCTGTCCGTACCGCAGTGGGCGGCCACCCAGGTCGAGGACGATGTCTACGGCAGCCGGTGGTGCCTGATCGAGTGCCGGTTCCGGGAGCGCACGGTGGAGTCCGCGCAGGGGGCGGAACCGACCGCGCAGGCGTACCAGCAGGCGTTGACCGAGGACGGCTGGAAGACGTGGCAGATCAAGCCCTGCCCGGAGCAGCCGGTCGAGGGGCACTACACCTGCTGGCGGCGCGACGAGTTGACCCTCGACCTGTGGGTTCGCCCACCGACCTGCGCCACCGAGCCGCTGGACGCGCGACCGACGGTCGAGCCGACCGAGCCGGAGGGGGCACCGGCGTCACCCGGCGTCGAACCGCCGCCGTGCGACGGAGCGGTGGTGTCGATCAAGGTACGCAACGCGATCGACGACGACCGGATCAAGCCGCAGCCGAGTACGGACCCGTCGCTCACCGGCGTGGATCCGGAACCGCTGTTCACCGACGATCCGCTCAGTGAACTGACCGCCCCACCGTCGTGAGCCGACTTTCGTCACGGACGGTAGGGTCTGTCTGTTGGTACGGAGTGCGGTGTTACGTGTCCGGTGCCGCTTTGCCCGCTTGTGGAGCGGTGCGCCCGGATGGCGTAGCCGCGCTTTCGAGACGGTTCGGTAGAGGAGAACACGGGTGAACCCTGGACAGATCGCCGCGCTCGTCGCGGCGGGGGCGTTCCTGATGCTGGTGCTCGTACTGGCCGTGCCCATCCTGCGGCTGCGGCACACGGTCGACGCCGCTACCCGGGCGATCAACGACCTGAACGACCGGACGGCGCCGCTGCTGGGTAACGCGAACGCCACCATCGAGAACGTGAACGTCGCGCTCACGCAGGTGCACACCTCGCTGGACGGGGTGAACATCCAGCTCGCCAAGATCGACACGATGACCGGTCACGCGCAGAACGTCACCGCGAACGTCGCCAACCTCGCCACCGTGGTCTCCGCCGCGGCGGCGAACCCCCTGGTGAAGGTGGCCGCCTTCGGCTACGGCGTACGCAAGGCGGCAGCCGCCCGCCGGCACGCCGACACCGAGCGCGAGGTACGGGCGACGATCAAGCAGCAGCGCCGGGCGGCCAAGCGCGGCGACAACCGCTGACCTGGTGCCGGTGTCACCGGAGCGGGGAGAGAGGATAAGGCCATGAGGCGTTTGCTCTGGCTGGGCATCGGGCTCGCCGTCGGGGCGCTGGTCGTCCGCAAGGTGACCCGGACCGCCCAGTCGTACACACCGGGCGGCATCGCCACGTCGCTGTCGGCGTCCGCCGGTGGGGCGGTCGAGTCGCTGCGTGGCTTCATCGACGACGTTCGGGCCGGCATGGCCGAGCGTGAACAGGAGATCCACAACGCCTTCGCCGAGGGCGTGGCGTATGACGACCAATTCGCCGACCTGCGCGGGGACCCGCGGATCGGCGACCACGAGATTTTCCCGGAGGAAAGCTCCCGATGAAAACGGCGGAGATCAAGCGGCGGTACCTGGCGCATTTCGAGGCGAATGGCCATGCCGTGGTGCCGTCCGCTCCGCTGCCCGCCATCAACGATCCGAACCTGTTGTTCGTGAACGCGGGCATGGTGCAGTTCGTGCCGTACTTCCTGGGGCAGCAGGCGGCGCCGTACCAGCGGGCGGTGTCGGTGCAGAAGTGCATCCGTACGCCGGACATCGACGAGGTCGGTAAGACCAGTCGGCACGGGACGTTCTTCCAGATGAACGGGAACTTCTCGTTCGGGGACTACTTCAAGTCGGGTGCGATCAGCCTGGCCTGGGACCTGATCACGAAGTCGCAGGCCGATGGCGGGTTCGGGCTGGATCCGGAGCGGATCTGGCCGACGGTCTACCTCGACGACGACGAGGCTTTCGAGCTGTGGCACAAGCAGGTCGGGGTGCCGGCGGAGCGGATCGTCCGGCGGGGCAAGAAGGACAACTTCTGGTCCATGGGCATCCCCGGCCCGTGCGGGCCGTGCTCGGAGATCTTCTACGACCGGGGGCCGGAATTCGGCGCCGAGGGCGGTCCGGAGGTCGACGAGGACCGGTACATGGAGTTCTGGAACCTCGTTTTCATGCAGTTCGAGCGGGGTCCGGGCGCGGGCAAGGAGGACTTCCCGATCCTGGGTGACCTGCCGGCGAAGAACATCGACACCGGCATGGGCCTGGAGCGGATGGCCTCGATCCTGCAGGGCGTGGACAACCTGTACGAGATCGACGAGGTGCGGCCGATCCTGGACAAGGCGGCGGAGCTGACCGGGAAGCGGTACGGCGCCCACTCGGGTCACGCGGCCAACCAGTCGCACCCGGACGACGTACGGCTGCGGGTGATCGCCGACCACGTGCGGACCGCGTTGATGCTGATCGGTGACGGGGTGACCCCGTCGAACGAGGGTCGCGGTTACGTGCTGCGCCGGATCATGCGCCGGGCGATCCGTTCGGTGCGGCTGCTCGGCTGGCAGGAGCGGGCCCTGCCCGAGCTGCTGCCGGTGGCCCGGGACTGCATGTCGCCGTCGTACCCGGAGCTGGCCAGTGACTTCGACCGGATCTCCCAGTACGCGTACGCGGAGGAGGACGCGTTCCTGTCCACCCTCCGGGCGGGGACCACGATCCTGGACACCGCGATCGCGGAGTCGAAGTCGGCGGGCCAGCCGGCGTTGACCGGTGAGCGGGCGTTCCAGCTCCACGACACGTACGGCTTCCCGATCGACCTGACCCTGGAGATCGCCGCCGAGCAGGGCCTGACGGTCGACGAGGACGGCTTCCGGCGGCTGATGGCCGACCAGCGCTCCCGGGCCAAGGCCGACGCACAGGCGCGCAAGACCGGACACGTCGACCTGTCCGCGTACCGTGGCGTGCTGGACAACGGCGGACCGGTCACCTTCACCGGCTACAGCGAGGTCAGCCGTGAGTCCAAGGTCCGCGCCCTGCTCGCCGGGGCCGGCGTGCCGGTCGAGGTGGCGGGGGAGGGTGAGACGGTCGAGCTGGTGCTCGACACCACCCCGTTCTACGCCGAGGGCGGTGGCCAGCAGCCCGACCTGGGGTTGATCACGGTCGGCGGCGGCCAGGTCGAGGTCCTCGACGTGCAGCAGCCGGTTCCCGGCCTGATCGTGCACCGGGCCCGGGTGGTCCGGGGCGAGGTCCGTACGGGTGAGGCCGGTCTCGCCGAGATCGACGTGACCCGGCGCCGGGCGATCTCCCGGTCGCACACGGCGACCCACCTGGTGCACCAGACCATGCGGAACTTCCTCGGTGAGTCGGCGACCCAGGCGGGTTCGCTGAACGCCCCCGGCCGGCTCCGGTTCGACTTCAACACCCCGACGGGCGTCTCCCCGAGCGTGCTCGCCGACGTCGAGCAGCAGGTCAACGAGGTGCTCCTGTCCGACCTGGAGGTGCACGCCTTCATCACCTCGCAGGCCGAGGCCCGCCGGCTCGGGGCGATGGCCCTGTTCGGCGAGAAGTACGGCGAAGAGGTGCGGGTGGTCGAGGTCGGTGACTACGCCCGTGAACTCTGCGGTGGTACGCACGTGGCCCGTTCCGGTCAGCTCGGCCTGGTGAAGATCCTCTCCGAGTCGTCCATCGGCTCGGGGGTACGCCGGGTCGAGGCGCTGGTCGGCATCGACGCGTTCCGGTTCCTGGCCAAGGAGCACCTGCTGGTGTCCCGGCTGGCCGACCTCTACCGGGTGCCGAACGAGCAGGTGGCCGACCGGGTGGAGCAGACCGTGTCCCAGCTTCGGGACGCGGAGAAGGAGCTGGAGAAGCTCCGGGCGCAGATGGTGCTGGGCGGGGCGGCGGCGTTCGCGGCCGGTGCCCGCGACGTGCGCGGGGTCGCGTACGTCGGGGTCGAGGCGCCGGAGGGCGCGGCCGGCAACGACGTACGGACGCTGGCGCAGGAGATCCGGGGCAAGATCGACGCGGCTCGTCCCGCGGTGGTCGCGGTGGCGGCCCGTTCCGGTGGCAAGGCGTCGCTGGTGGTGGCGCTGAACGCGGCGGCGAAGGGACGCGGCCTGTCCGCGGGTGACCTGGTCAAGGCGGCGCTGTCCGGTCGGGGCGGCGGTAACGCCGACCTGGCCCAGGGCGGCGGCGTGCCGGCGGACCAGGCGCCGACGCTGCTCGGGACCGTGGAAAAGGCAATCGCCGAGGCGTGATGGATTGCTCGGAGGCAGATCGTCGTGGTCAGATCGTGAACCACGGCGGTCTGCTTTCCGTATGCAGCGAGGGGAGGGCAATCGGTATGGGGCATTTCTCGCCCGGTGTACGGCTCGGCGTCGACGTCGGAAAGGTACGGGTGGGCGTGGCGATCTGCGACCCGGACGCCATTCTGGCCACCCCGCTGGTCACCCTGGCCCGTGACCTCGCCACGGACGAGAAGGCGATTCCGACGGACATCTCGGAATTGGCGCACCTCGTCGAAGAGCATCGAACTGTCGAGGTGGTCGTCGGGCTGCCGGTGAATCTCGCCGGAGTGCACGGCCCGGCGGCGATCCACACGAAGGCGTACGCCACCCGACTGGCTGAGGCGATTGCCCCCGTTCCGGTGACTCTCACGGACGAGAGGATGTCGACGGTCGTGGCTACCCGTAGGCTGTCCGAGCGAGGCGTTCGGGGAAAGCGTCAACGCGCTGTGGTCGATCAGGCGGCCGCAGTCGAGATCCTGCAGAGCTGGCTAGACGGGCAGCGGAGGCGGACCAGATGATCGACGACTTGGAGCTCGCGTTCGACGAGCGAACCGAGAAGGGACAACACCGGCGCGGTGGCGTACGCGACCGGAAGCGCAAGGGTCGTGGTGGCCGGGGCAAGACCGTGCTCGCCCTGGTGCTGCCCCTTGTCCTGCTCGCCGTACTCGGCGGTGGTGTCTGGTACGCCGGCGACCGGATCCAGGGACTGTTCGGCGCGCCCGACTACGAGGGCGCCGGCACCGGACAGGTCGTGATCGAGATCAAGGACGGCGATTTCCTCGCCGACATCGGCAACACCCTGGTCACCCAGGGCGTGGTCAAGAGCCCCAAGGCGTTTGTCGAGGCCGCGGAGAAGAACTCGGCTGCCACCGGCATCCAGCCGGGTTTCTACCAGGTGCGCAAGCAGATGTCGGGTGAGTCCGCGCTGACCCTGCTGCTGGACCCGAAGACCAGGGTGACCAACAAGATCACCATTCGCGAGGGTCTGACCGCCAAGCAGGTCTACAAGCAGCTCGAGGAGACCACCAAGATCCCGGTGGCGGAGTTCGAGGCGGCGGCGAAGGACCCGCTCGCGCTCGGTGTGCCGGATTACTGGTTCACCCGCAGCGACGGCAAGAAGGTCACCCCGTCGATCGAGGGTTTCCTCTTCCCGGACACGTACGATCTGCCGCCGAACGCCACCGCCGAGGGCATTCTCAAGGAGATGGTGCAGGGATTCCTCACCGTCGTCGGGCAGATCAAGTTCACCGACGTGGTGCAGGAGAACCTCGGCGGGGTCACCCCGTACGAGGCGCTGATCGTGGCCTCGCTGGCGCAGGTCGAGGCGGGCAATCCCGACGACCTCGGCAAGGTCGCCCGGGTCGCGTACAACCGGCTGTTCAAGCCGAACTCCGAGGTGCCGTGCGAGTGCTTCGAGATGGACGTGACGGTCAACTACTGGTTCGACGTCCGGGGCCTGCCGACCAAGGCGTCGAAGGACATGACGGCGAAAGACCTGGACGACCCGAAGAACCCGTACAACCGCAAGCTGAAGGGGTTCATCCCGACCCCGATCGACAACCCCGGCAAGCTGGCGTTGCAGGGAGCGATGGATCCGCCGAAGGGCGACTGGTACTTCTTCGTGGCGGTCGACAAGCAGGGGCACTCGGAGTTCGCCGAGACCAACGCCCAGCATCTGCGCAACCAGCAGAAAGCCCGAGAGAACGGCGTCCTCTGAGTGGTCGTGGCCCGACGCGCGGCGGTGCTGGGTAAGCCGATCTCGCATTCCCTCTCGCCCGTGATCCACAACGCGGGTTACCACGCGGCCGGCCTGACCGGTTGGTCGTACAGCGCGATCGAGTGCGCCGAGGCCGAGCTGCCGGATCTGGTGGCCGGCCTCGGCGCCGAGTGGGCCGGGCTGTCACTGACCATGCCGCTGAAAGAGGTCGGGCTCGCGGTGGCCGGCGAGGTCTCGCCGGTCGCCGCCGCCGTCGGTGCCGCCAACACCCTGGTACGTCGACCCGACAACTCCTGGTACGCCGACAACACCGACGTCCCCGGCATGGTGGAGGTGCTTCGGGCGGCCGGGGTGCCGGCCGACGCCACGGTGACCGTCCTCGGCGCGGGTGGCACCGCTCGGGCGGCGCTGGCGGCGGCCGTCCAACTCCAGGCGGAGCGGGTGACCGTGGTGGCCCGGCGATCGACGGCGATCGACGAACTGCGGCCGGTGGCGCGCAAGCTCGGGATCTCGTTGGTGCCGGCCGACTGGACGGACGCACCCAAGCAGGCCATCGCGGACGTGGTGATCTCGACCGTGCCGAAGGGTGTCGCAGATCCACTCGCCGGACAGATCTCCTGGCTGCCGTCGACGGTGCTCTTCGACGCGCTCTACGACCCCTGGCCGACGCCGCTGGCCGCCGACGCCCGCGACGCGGGGTGCAGGATCGTCTCCGGACTCGACCTGCTGCTGGCCCAGGCGGTCGGCCAGTTCGAGCACTTCACCGGTGTGGAAGCGCCGGTCGCGGCGATGCGTACGGCCCTGTTCTCGGCTCGGGCCTCGGCTTGACGCTCCGGCTGGTGGCCCGACGCTCCGGTTGCTGGTGACCCCTGACGTTCAGCAGACGTCAAGGTTTCTGACCGTGAAAAGATCTTGACTCGCTGTATGTGTGTAGGAGGTCGATGCGTTATCCGGCCCGAGACGGCGGACACGTAGCGGTTATCCGTCCGTACGCCGGGACAGGGGGTGGGGTTCAGCCGGAGCGGGTCCGGCGCGTGCCAGACTGGGCAACTGGCATCCGCAAGCTGGTTGCGGAACGCCAGGACCGTCCGGCACGGATGAAAAAGGAAAGGTTCGCTGCCTTGTTGCGCTGGTTGACCGCGGGTGAGTCGCACGGCCCCGCCCTCGTCGCGCTCCTCGAAGGGGTGCCCGCCGGGATCGAGGTGACCAGCGAGGAGATCGTCCGGGAGCTGGCCCGTCGCCGGCTCGGCTACGGCCGGGGCGCGCGGATGGCGTTCGAGCGGGACGAGATCGAGATCATCGGTGGGGTACGGCACGGGGTCACCCTGGGCAGCCCGGTTGCCGTACGGATCGGGAACTCCGAGTGGCCCAAGTGGCAGACCGTGATGTCCGCCGACCCGGTCGACCCGGACGAGCTGGCCAGCCAGGCACGGAACGCCCCACTGACCCGCCCCCGCCCCGGCCACGCCGATCTTGCCGGCATGCAGAAGTACGGTCACACCGACGCCCGTCCGATCCTGGAGCGGGCCAGCGCGCGGGAGACCGCCGCCCGGGTCGCCGTCGGCACCGTCGCGAAGGCGCTGGTCCGGCAGGGGCTCGGCATCGAGATCGTCTCGCACGTGGTCGAGCTGGGCTCGGTCGCGGCCAAGCCCGGTCTCCAGCCCCGTCCCGAGGACGCCGAGCGGATCGACGCCGACCCGCTGCGCTGCCTGGACCCGGAGGCGAGCGCCCGGATGGTGGCCGAGGTCGACGCCGCCAAGAAGGACGCGGACACGCTCGGCGGCATCGTGGAGGTCCTCGCCTACAACGTGCCGCCGGGGCTGGGTAGTCACGTGCAGTGGGACCGCAAGCTCGACGCCCGCCTCGCGACCGCGCTGATGTCGATCCAGGCGATCAAGGGCGTGGAGATCGGCGACGCCTGGCTCCAGGCCCGCTCGCGCGGGTCCGTCGCGCACGACGAGATCGTGCCGACGGCGACCGGGGTGCGCCGGGTCACCGACCGGGCCGGCGGCCTGGAGGGCGGCATGACCACCGGCGAACCCCTTCGGGTACGCGCCGCGATGAAGCCGATCTCGTCGCTGAACCGGGCCCTGGCCACGGTCGACGTCCTCACCGGTGAACCGGCGACCGCGATCAACCAGCGTTCGGACGTGTGTGCGGTCCCCGCCGCCGCCGTGGTCGCCGAGGCGATGGTGGCGTTGGTGCTGGCCGAGGCGGCGACGGAGAAGTTCGGCGGCGACTCGATCGCCGAGATCCGACGGAACCTCGGCGGCTACCTGGACCACCTGGTGATCCGCTGATGGCCCCGATCTGCGTCCTGGTCGGCGCCCCCGGATCCGGCAAGTCCAGCACCGGCCAGATCCTCGCCACCGCACTCGGCGTCGGCTTCCGGGACACCGACGTCGACATCGAGGCGGCTGCCGGCAAGCCGATCCCGGAGATCTTCGTCGACGAGGGCGAGGACCATTTCCGTACGCTCGAACGAAACGCCGTCATGGCCGCGCTGGGTGAGTTCGACGGAGTGCTCGCCCTCGGCGGCGGCGCGATCCTGGCCGAGTCGACCCGCGCGGCGCTGGCCGGGCACACCGTGGTCTACCTGTCGGTGGAGCTGACCGACGCGATCCGGCGGGTCGGGCTCGGCGCGGGTCGACCGCTGCTCGCGATCAACCCGCGCGCCACCCTCAAGTACCTGCTCGACCAGCGTCGACCGCTCTACCAGGAGGTCGCCGCGCACACCGTCATCACCGACGGTCGTACGCCGGAGCAGGTGGCCGACGAGATCCTGCACCTGCTCAAGTCGTAACCGCTTACGCGGAGGCGATCGAGTCGAGCAGGTCGGCCAGGCGTTTCGGCTCGCTGAGCATCGGCCAGTGGCCGGTCGGCAGGCCGTGGATGTCCGCCCCGGCCAGCTCGGCGAACATCGGCACCCCCTGGTCGATCATCGAGCGGACCACGTCCACGGGGAAGGTGCAGGCCACCAGCGTGGTCGGCACCGCCCGACCTCCCGTACGCCGGACCGGGTCGGTGGCGGTCCGCAGCGGTTGTGGGGTGGCCCGCTCCCGCAGCAGCGCCAACGCCGCATCGTCCAGCCCGGCCAGGTTCTCCGGGTCGGCGGTCGGGTCCCAGGCCGGCGGCGGTAGCTGACCGTCCCGGACCAGGCTGCGGGTGCGGTCCTGTTCCTCCGGCGGATTGGTGTCGAACTGGGAGACGCCGTCGGGCAGCGGGGCGCTGTCGACGTAGACCACCCGGGCGATCCGGTCCGGGATCCGGTCGGCGGCCTGGGTGACCGGCAGGCCGCCGCCGGAGTGTCCGACCAGCACCACGTCCCGCAGGTCCGCCGCCTCGATCAGCCCGACGATGTCGGCGGTGTGGGTCTCCAGGTCCACCTCGGGACCGATCAGGTGGGCGCGGTCCGCGAGCCCGGTCAGGGTCACCGGGTGGACCTCGTGCCCGTCCGCCCGCAGCGCGGCGGTCACGTCCTGCCACGCCCACGCGCCCAACCAGAATCCCGGAACCAGTACGAACGTGCTCATCCCCGTGTCTCCCATCGCTCGATGTCGTCCGCGTTGCTCGATGTCGTCCGCGTTGCTTGATGGCGTCCGGTAGACCGTACGATCGAATCCGGGCAGGATCGGTCCGGTATTGGAGAGTGGTTTGTGTCACATCCCGCCGCTCGGGTGTTGGGCCTGCTCGAACTGCTCCAGAGCCAGCACCGGCTCACCGGGGCGGAACTCAGCGCCCGGCTCGGAGTCGACGAGCGAACCGTGCGCCGGTACGCCCGTACCCTGGAGGAACTCGGCATCCCGGTGACCGCGCAACGGGGGCGGTACGGCGGTTACCGGCTCCTGCCCGGTTACAAGCTGCCGCCGCTGATGCTCACCGACGACGAGGCCGTGGCGGTGGTGCTCGGGCTGGTCGCGGCGGAACAGCTCGGCCTCGGCACCGAGGCACCGGCGACCGCCGTCGCGCTGGGCAAGATCAGTCGGGTGCTGCCGGAGGCGCTGGCCGACCGGCTCACCGCCGTACGGCAGACGCTCGGCTTCACCGCCCGGCGGCGTACGGAGACGGCCGGTCCGGCGGCGACCGTGCTGCTCACCCTCGGGGCGGCGACCCGGTCCCGCCGCCGGGTCAGCCTGACCTACCGCTCGTGGCGGGGCGAGGACTCCTGCCGCGACCTGGACCCGTACGGACTGGTCTTCCACGCTGGCCGCTGGTACGTCACCGGCCACGACCACCGGCGTGGTGAGATCCGCACCTTCCGCCTCGACCGGATCGCCGCCGTCGAACCGTCAGCGCCGGACCCGGCCGACGGGGGAGCGGGGCAGTTCACCGTGCCGGACGGGTTCGATCCCGCCGGACACGTGGCCCGGTCGCTGGCCGGGGTGCCGTACGCCTGGTCGGTCGAGGTGCTGCTGGAAACCGACCTGACCGAGGCCCGCCGCCGGATCCCGCCCAGCGTGGCGGAACTGACCGAGGCGCCGGGCGGGGTCCTGGTACGCGCCCGAGCGGAGAACCTGGACGGGATGGCCCAACTGCTCGCCGGGCTCGGCTGGCCGTTCACCATCCTGTGCCCGGACGAGCTGCGTACCGCGCTGGCCGAACACGCCACCCGCCTCGCCGCCCTCGCCGCCCGCCATCCGGACAACTGAGCAGACGCCCGCCATCCGGACACCTGGGCGACCGGTTGCGCGGCCCCCCGACGGGGGCGCACTAGGCTCGGTCCCGATGGACGAGTTGACGAAGATCTCGATCGGCGGCGAGCAGACGTATGACGTCCTCGTCGGCCGGGACCTGCTCGACAGCCTGCCGGCGCTGCTGCCCGGCGCGGACCGGGTCGCCGTGCTCTACGCACCACCGCTCAAGGCGTTGGCCGACGCGCTCGCCGAACAGGTGCGCGCCGACGGGCGTACGCCGCTGCTGGTCGAGGTGCCGGACGCGGAGGCGGGCAAGAACATCGACATCGCCGCCCGGTGCTGGGACCGGCTCGGGGCGGCGGGCTTCACCCGTACCGATGCGGTTGTCGGGGTCGGCGGTGGCGCGGTCACCGACCTGGCCGGCTTCGTGGCCGCCTGCTGGCTGCGCGGGGTCCGCTGGGTGGCGGTGCCGACCTCGCTGCTCGGCATGGTCGACGCGGCCGTCGGCGGCAAGACCGGGATCAACACCGGGGCGGGCAAGAACCTCGTCGGTGCCTTCCACCCGCCGGCCGGGGTGCTCTGCGACCTGGCGACCCTGGACACCCTGCCCCCGGTCGACCTGGTCGCCGGGCTGGCCGAGGTGGTCAAGTGCGGTTTCATCGCCGACCCGGTCATCCTCGACCTGGTCGAGGCCGACCCGGTCGCCGCCACCCGGGCCGGGGCGCCGGTGGTACGGGAGCTGATCGAGCGGGCCATCCAGGTCAAGGCCGACGTCGTCTCCGGCGACCTGCGCGAGTCCGGGGTACGCGAGGTCCTCAACTACGGGCACACCCTCGCGCACGCGATCGAGAAGGCCGAGGGGTACCGCTGGCGGCACGGGCACGCCGTGTCGGTCGGCCTGGTCTACGCCGCCAACCTGGCCCGGCTCGCCGGCCGACTCGACCCGGTCACCGCCGACCGGCACCGCAGCGTGCTCGAACTGCTCGACCTGCCCACCGGTTACCGGGCGGACGCCTGGCCGGACCTGCTGGCCACGATGCGGGTGGACAAGAAGGCGCGCGGCGCCCGGCTGCGTTTTGTCGTACTCGACGGGCTGGCCCGGCCGGCGATCCTCGAGGGGCCGGACGAGGAACTCCTGCGCGCCGCGTACGACGAGGCGGTGGCCCGGTGACGAAGGTGTACGTCCTCAACGGACCCAACCTCGGCCGGCTCGGCACCCGCCAGGTCGACGTGTACGGGCTGACCAGCTACGCCGGGCTGGTCGACCTCTGCGAGCGCACCGGTCGGGAACTCGGCCTCGACGTCGAGGTACGGCAGACCGACGCCGAACACGAACTGCTCGGGTGGCTGCACGCCGCCGCCGACGAGCAGGCCGCTGTGGTGCTCAACCCGGCCGCCTGGTCACATTATTCGTACGCGGTCCGGGACGCCTGCGCCATGCTCCGCGGGCCGCTGGTCGAGGTGCACATCTCCAACATCCACACGCGGGAGGAGTTCCGGCACCACTCGGTCGTCTCCGCCGTCGCCACCGGTGTGATCGCCGGACTCGGCGTGGACGGCTACCGGCTGGCGCTGATCCACCTCGCCGACCGGCTGGCCGCCGATCGGCAGGCACAGCAGTAGGGCCAGGCTGATCCAGACGTAGGCGTTGGCGCCGACCAGCCCGTCCGGCCCGCTGGCGTCGTCCCACCAGAGCCAGACCACGCTGCTGCACAGCAGGACGTACGCCACGGCGGTGGCGGTGCCGAGCCGTCGCCTGCGCCCGCCGGGTCCGGCGCGTAGTGCCGCGTTGCCGAGGACGGCGAGCGCGGGCAGCAGCCAGACCAGGTGGTGGACCCAGGTGATCGGGCTGACCAGGCAGCCGACGATCCCGGTGAGGGCGAAGCCGGCGAGCTGGTCGTCGGCGCGGGCGGCCCGGCGTACCCGGACCGCCCAGACCACGAGGACGGCCAGCACCACGGCCAGCCAGACGCCCTTGCCCAGGTGCGGGTCGAGCCGGGTCAGCAGTCCCCGCAGCGACTGGTTCGACACGTAACCCAGGTCGCCCACCCGGTCGGTGTCCCACAGCGCGTGGGTCCAGAACACGTACGACGGGTGCGGGGCGAGTACGGCGGCGAGGACGGTCGCACTCGTCGCGGTACCGGCGGCGACGGCGGCGGCCCGCCAACGTCCCACCAGCACCAGGTAGACGATGAACACCGCCGGGGTCAGTTTGATCGCCGAGGCGAGACCGATGCCGATCCCGGCGAACCGGTGCCGACCGGCCCGGATCAGCATCAGGTCGGTCAGCACCAGCACCAGCAGCAGCAGGTTGACCTGTCCGAAACTGACCGTGTCCCGGACCGGTTCGTAGACCGCCACCGCACACCCGGTCAGCGCGTACGCGTACCAGCGGGGCCAGTCGTGCCGCCGGCCGACCGGGTCGAGCAGCCAGTGGATCACCAGTCCGGCGGCGGCCACGTTGACCACGATGCTGGTGACGATCGCCGCCGGCCAGCCGACCAGGGCCAGCGGGCTCATCACCAGGGCGGCGAACGGCGGGTAGGTGAAGCCGTACCGGGTGCCGGGGCGCAGGTAGTCGTAGAGCTGACCGCCGTCGCGCAGCCAGTGGGTGACCGCGCCCTGGTAGACCCCGACGTCGAAGAAGCCCCGGTGGACCGGGACGGTGGCCAGGAACACCGCGCAGGCCGCCACCAGCGTGCCGGTCAGCAGGATCCGGTCGCGGGTACGGCGGGGGGCCCGAAGTCGGCTCATCGTGCTCCTCCGGAGGGGGACGGATCCGGTGCGGCCATCCGCTGCGCGGGTACGCGCGCGGGCAGGTGCGGGTGCGGCTCGGGCAGGCGGTCCGCGTCGCCTCGACGGGGAGTCGGCAGCCGAACCATCCGCACGCCGGCCGCGACGAGCCGGAGCCGGGTCCGGTGGTGCAGCGCGAGCAGCAGCAGTACGGCCAGCCCGCCGCCGAGGGCCACCTGGGCCAGCTCGGCCAGCCCCGGCGCGTACCCGTCCGGCAGGATGACCAGAGCCAGTACGGCACAGACGAGCGCGGCCCACCGGCGCAGTCGCCGGTCGGCCGTGGCGGCGGCGATCGGCACCAGCCCCCAGAGCAGGTACCAGGGCCGGATGGCGGGGCCGAAGAGGACCAGCGCGCCGAGGGCGAGGCCGAGGGCGTACACCGGGCCGAGTTCGTCGCGGCGCAGCCAGAGCAGCAGCCCGGCGCCGAGTGCCACGGCCAGTCCGGCCCACCGCCAGAACGAGACCGCGTGCGGGGCCACGTCCGCGCCGATCAGCTCCAGCAGGGCGCGGGTGGCCCGGCCCAGGGCACTGCTCACCGACCAGTTGGCGGCCGAGACCGGGGTGTCCAGGGCGGTGATCCAGCCGTACCCGGTGCCGGCCACGGCGGTGACCGCCACCGTGGTCCCGACCGCCACCACGGCGGTGCCGAGCAGTGCCCGGACGGTCCGCCACCGCCCGGCGAGCTGCCCGGCCCAGAGCGGTGCGACGAACACCAGCGCGACCAGGGCGGGCGCCTTCACCAGGGCCGCCAGGGTCAGCAGCGCGGTGCCGAGCGCCGGCCGGTGGGCCACCGCCGAGGCCAGCCCGGCGCAGAGCAGCCCCACCATCAGAGCGTCGTTGTGCGCACCGCCGACCAGGTGGATGAGGACCAGCGGGTTGAGCACGCCGAGCCAGAGCGCCGCCGCCGGGTCGACCCCGCAGCGTCGGGCCAGGCCGGGCAGGACCGTCGCGAGCAGGACCACCCCGAGCACGGCGATCATCCGCAGGCCGAGGACGCCGAGGGCCACCTGGGTGCCGGTCACCGCGGCCACCGCCGTGGCCAGGACCAGGAAAACCGGGCCGTACGGGGTGGTGGTGTGCTGCCAGATCGCCGGCACCTCGGCGGCGAGGGGGCCACCGAGGGTGGCCGGACCGTGCCGGTAGACGTCGAGGTCGGCGCCGACCATCGCCCCCTGGGCCAGGTAGCTGTAGACGTCGCGGCTGAAGATCGGTGGCGCGATCACCAGTGGCGCCGCCCACAACGCCAGGGTGACGATCAGGGCCGCTGGGCGGGGTGGGCGCTCGCCGTGGACGAGGCGTCCCAGCCACCACCAGGCGGCGACGAGCAGGCCCAGCCCGAACGTGGCGCAGACCAGGCCGAGGCCCGGATGCCGGCGCAGTTCGTCCGGGACGGGGAAGGGGTCGCGGATCGGCAGCGCACCGGCTCCGACGGCGCCGAGGGCCAGCAGGACCACCCCGGCCACTCCCAGGGCGCGGCAGCGGGCGAGCACGGAGAGTCGGGTGACCGGGTTCGGCACCCGTGCACGCTGTCAGCGACGGATGTCCCGGACCCGACCGCGAGTTGTCCGGTGTGTGACCGACACGCGTCCGGTCTCGATCAACCGCTCGTACCCGTGCCAGCGCGGAGGGCGTCCCGGCAAGTAGACTCGTTAGGTCTGTCCGCCAATTGAAGATCAAGGCAGGAAATGGCCACCACCAACGACCTCAAAAACGGTCTGGTCCTCAACCTCGACGACCAACTCTGGGCTGTCGTGGAGTTCCAGCACGTCAAACCCGGCAAGGGTGGTGCGTTCGTGCGCACCACATTGAAGAACGTGCTGTCCGGCAAGGTCGTCGACAAGACGTTCAACGCGGGCACCAAGGTCGAAACGGCCACCGTCGACAAGCGGACCATGCAGTACCTCTACGCCGACGGCGAAGACTTCGTGTTCATGGACCTGGAGACCTACGACCAGATCCAGGTGCCCGGCGCCACCGTCGGCGAGGCGGCGAACTACCTGCTGCCCGAGGCCGAGGCGATCGTCGCCACCCACGAGGCGGTCCCGCTCTACATCGAGCTGCCGACCAGCGTGATCCTCGAGGTCACGTACACCGAGCCGGGTCTGCAGGGTGACCGTTCGACCGGTGGCAACAAGCCGGCGACCGTGGAGACCGGTGCGACCGTACAGGTGCCGCTGTTCATCACCACCGGTGAGAAGATCAAGGTCGACACCCGCGACGGCCGTTACCTCGGCCGCGGCTGATGGCCGAGGGCCCCAAGCAACAAATGCCCGCGCGTCGCAAGGCGCGCAAGCGGGCGCTGGATGTCCTCTACGAGGCCGACCAACGGGATCTGCCCCCGGTCGAGGTACTGGCCGGTTACCTCCGGCGGCTGACCCCGCCGCCGCCGGAGCACATGGAGTACGCGATCGGCCTGGTCGAGGGTGTGGCCGGGCAACTGGACCGGATCGACGAGCTGATCGCGAGCTACGCCGAGGGCTGGACGCTGGACCGGATGCCGGTCGTGGACCGCAACCTGGCCCGGATCGCGGTCTACGAGCTGCTCTACGTTGACGAGATCGACGACGCGGTGGCGATCAGCGAGGCGGTCGAGCTGGCCAAGCAGATGTCGACCGACGACTCGCCGCGCTTCCTGAACGGGATCCTCGGCCGGATCGCCGAGTACGCCACCCGCTGACCGGGCCCCCGGCCCGGCCCGTGCACGCCGCAGGGCACCGGGTGCGGTGGGACACGGGACGCGACATGGCACGTGGACGTGAAAAGGGGGCGCCCGGCAGGGCGCCCCCTTTCATACTGCCTTCGTGCTGTCCTGCGGTGGTACTCAGGAGGCGAAGAGCGCCCGCGGGTCGGCGACGAGTACGCCGTGCTCGGTCAGGCGCTCGATCAGCCCGGAGGGCGACGAGTCGTACACGATGGCGAGCGCGCGCAGGTCGTCCGCGCGGATCGACAACACCCGGCCGTTGTAGTCGCCCCGCTGCTGCTGGATGGCGCGGGCATAACGGGCGACGTACGCGAGCTCCTCGGAGGCCTCGTCGTAGAGGCGCTCCAGGTCCAGGACGATCTTGTTCGTGGGCTCGTGCCGGACCCCGCTGCCGTCCGGCAGCAGTTCCGCGACGGGCACCCGGTAGAAGTCCGCCAGCTCGGCGAGGCGCGAGACGGTGACCGCACGGTCACCACGCTCGTACGACCCGACGACGACGGCCTTCCAACGCCCGTTCGACTTCTCCTCCACCCCCTGCAGGGACAGCCCCTGCTGCTGACGGATAGAGCGCAGGCGGGCGCCCAACGACTTGGCGTATTCAGAGGGCATTCGGACACTCCCAGTGCTGGCTCGGGGATCTCCCCAGCGGTCGCTACGGAGCGTGACGGTACGGGGATTGCGACACGTGGTCAAGTGGTCGTTACCTTCCCGTTGGCAAGATCGTGGTCACGAACCTGAAATCTGTTCGTTGACCGGACGGTCAGCGCCCCGCCCGGACCCGGCGACCGGTCGCTGGTAACGTGGTGATCAGCCCCCGGCCTGACCGCGTGCGGTCCGGGCCGGATCCGACATCCTTTAACGACCCGTCCAGTGAGGCGGGGAAGGAGGTCCGCCGTGGCCTTCCCGCAGGCCGCCCAACCCCCGGTGGCATCGCCACCGTCCGTGAAGGTCATCCTGACCAGCGCCGATCTGCAACGCGTGGTCGACCGGATCGCACACCAGATTCTCGAAAAAACCCAGGGTGCCGCCGATACCGTGCTGCTCGGGATTCCCACCCGGGGTGTGCCGCTGGCCCGCCGGCTGGCCGCCCGGATCAGCACCTTCGAGGACATTCAGGTGCCCGTCGGTGTGCTCGATATCACCCTTTACCGCGACGATCTACGCCGGCACGCGACCCGGGCCATCGGGCCGACCGAGGTGCCGCCCGGCGGGGTCGACGGCAAGCGGGTGATCCTGGTCGACGACGTCCTCTTCTCCGGGCGCTCGGTCCGGGCCGCGCTGGACGCGCTGAGCGACCTTGGCCGCCCCAGTTCGGTGCAGTTGGCCGTGTTGGTCGACCGGGGCCACCGGGAACTGCCCATCCGGGCCGACTACGTCGGCAAGAACATCCCCACCGCGCTGGCCGAGAGCGTCAAGGTCACGCTCGCCGAGGTCGACGGTGCGGACGAGGTCAAACTGTTCGGGAGGCCCGCGCTGTGATCAGGCACCTGCTCTCCGGGGCCGACCTGGACGCGTCCACGGCCACCCTGATCCTGGACACCGCCGCCGAGATGGCGACCGTGGCCGGGCGCGAGGTGAAGAAGCTCCCCGCGCTGCGCGGCCGGACCGTGGTCAACCTCTTCTACGAGGACTCCACCCGGACCCGGATCTCGTTCGAGGCGGCGGCGAAGCGACTCTCCGCCGACGTGATCAACTTCTCGGCCAAGGGGTCGAGCGTCTCCAAGGGCGAGAGCCTGAAGGACACCGCGCTGACGTTGCAGGCGATGGGCGCCGACGCGGTGGTCATCCGCCACCCCGCCTCGGGCGCCCCGCACCGGCTCGCCAACTGGGTGGACGGGGTCGTGGTCAACGCCGGTGACGGCACCCACGAGCACCCCACCCAGGCGCTGCTGGACGCGTACACGATGCGGTCGCGGCTGGGCCGGCTCGCCGGACTGCAGGTGGCCGTGGTCGGCGACGTACTGCACAGCCGGGTGGCCCGCTCCAACGTGCTGCTGCTGTCCACCCTCGGGGCGAAGGTGACCCTGGTCGGGCCGCCGACCCTGATCCCGGTGGACATCGCCGCCGCGCTCGCCCCCGGCACCGACGTCTCGTACGACCTGGACTCGGTGCTGCCCAGCGCGGACGTGGTGATGATGCTGCGGGTGCAGCGCGAACGGATGGCCGACTCCTACTTCCCCTCCGCCCGCGAGTACGCCCGCCGCTACGGCCTGGACGGGCCCCGGTTCCGCCGGCTGCCGGACCACGCGATCGTCATGCATCCCGGCCCGATGAACCGGGGCATGGAGATCGCCCCGGAGGTGGCCGACTCACCCCGCTCCACCATCGTCGAACAGGTCACCAACGGAGTCTCCGTACGGATGGCCGTCCTGTATCTGCTCCTGGGGGGAAAGAACCAGTGAACCGTCCGCTCCTGGGGGGAAAAACGTCATGAGTGCGTACCTGATCAAGGGCGCCCGGGTGGTCGGCGCCGAGCCGACCGACCTGCTGCTCCGCGACGGCCTGGTGGTCTCCGCCGGCCGCAACCTCGACGCCCGCGACGCCACGGTGGTCGACGCGGACGGCCTGGTGGCCCTGCCCGGCCTGGTCGACCTGCACACCCACCTGCGCGAACCGGGACGGGAGGACGCCGAGACGGTCGAGTCCGGCTCCCGTGCCGCCGCGCTCGGCGGTTACACCGCGGTCTGCGCGATGGCGAACACCTCGCCGGTCGCGGACACCGCCGGGGTGGTGGAACAGGTCTGGCGGCTCGGCCGGGAGGCCGGGCTGGTCGACGTGCAGCCGATCGGGGCCGTCACCGTAGGCCTGGGCGGGGAGCGGCTGGCCGAACTCGGCGCGATGGCCGACTCGGCCGCCCGGGTACGGATCTTCTCCGACGACGGGCACTGCGTGGCCGACCCGAGGCTGATGCGCCGGGCCCTGGAATACGTCAAGGCGTTCGACGGGGTGATCGCGCAGCACGCCGAGGAGCCCCGGCTGACCGAGGGCGCCCAGTTGCACGAGGGCGAGGTCTCCACCCGGCTCGGACTCACCGGCTGGCCGGCCGTCGCCGAGGAGGCGATCATCGCCCGCGACGTCCTGCTCGCCGAGCACGTCGGCAGCCGGCTGCACGTCTGCCACGTCTCCACCGCCGGCAGCGTCGAGGTGCTGCGCCAGGCCAAGGCGCGCGGGGTCCGGGTGACCGCCGAGGTCACCCCGCACCACCTGCTGCTCACCGACGAGCTGGCGGCCAGCTACGACCCGGTCTTCAAGGTCAACCCACCGCTGCGTACGGCCACCGACGTGGCCGCCCTGCGGGCCGCCCTGGTCGAGGGGATCATCGACATCGTCGCCACCGACCACGCCCCGCACGCGCTGGAGGACAAGGAGTGCGAGTGGGCGTACGCCCGTCCGGGCATGCTCGGGCTGGAGACCGCCCTGCCGGTGCTGCTCTCGGTGCTCGGTGAGCGCTGGGACCTGATCGCCGACCGGATGTCCCGGGTTCCGGCCCGGATCGCCGGCCTGACCGAGCACGGGCACGACCCCGCACCGGGGGCGGTGGCCAACCTCACCCTGGTCGACCCGGCCGCACGCCGTACCGTCGACCCCGCTGAGCTGGCCAGCCGCAGCCGCAACACCCCGTACGCCGGCACCGTGCTGCCCGGCCGGATCGTGGCCACGTTCCTGCGCGGCGAGCCGACGGTGCTTGATGGAAAGGCAGTCAGGTGATCGGAGCGAGGAGTGAGCTTGCGAGCCCCGCAGTCCCGATCGGAGGTAAGTCATGATGCGACGCAGGCCCGCGATCCTCGTACTGGAGGATGGCCGGACGTTCCACGGTGAGGCGTACGGCAGTGTGGGGGAGACCTTCGGTGAGGCGGTCTTCAACACCGGGATGACCGGTTACCAGGAGACCCTGACCGACCCGTCCTACCACCGTCAGGTCGTGGTGCAGACCGCGCCGCACATCGGCAACACCGGGGTCAACGGCGAGGACGACGAGTCGGGCCGGATCTGGGTGGCCGGTTACGTGGTCCGCGACCCGGCCCGGATCGGCTCCAACTGGCGGGCGTCCGGCGGTCTGGAGGACCGGCTCGCCGCCGAGGGTGTGGTCGGCATCTCCGGGATCGACACCCGCGCGCTGACCCGTCATCTGCGGGACAAGGGTGCCATGCGGGTCGGCATCTCCAGCCTCGATGACGACCCGCAGGCCCTGCTGGCCCGGGTCCGGGCCACCCCGGAGATGGTCGGCGCGGACCTGTCGGCGGAGGTGACCACGCCCCGGCCGTACACGGTCGACGCGCAGGGCGCGCACCGGTTCACGGTCGCCGCGCTGGACCTGGGGATCAAGCGCAACGTCCCGCGCCGGCTCGCCGCCCGTGGGGTGACCACCCACGTCCTGCCGGCCTCGTCGAGCATCGAGGACCTGCTCGCCACCGGTGCGGACGCGGTCTTCTTCTCGCCCGGTCCGGGCGACCCGGCGACCGCCGACCACCCGGTCGGGCTGGCCCGTGAGGTGCTCAGCCGGCGGATCCCGCTGTTCGGCATCTGCTTCGGCAGCCAGATCCTCGGCCGGGCGCTCGGCTTCGGCACCTACAAGCTGGGCTACGGCCACCGGGGCATCAACCAGCCGGTCCTGGACCGGGTCACCGGGCGGGTCGAGGTGACCTCGCACAACCACGGCTTCGCGGTCGACTGGCCGGGGCGTGAGCCCGGCGGGGATGTGCCGGCGGGCCAGTTCATCGAGACCGACTTCGGCGCGGTCGAGGTCAGTCACGTCTGCCTCAACGACAATGTGGTCGAGGGCCTGCGGGCGAAGGACGTACCCGCTTTCACCGTGCAGTACCACCCCGAGGCAGCCGCCGGCCCGCACGACGCGGACTACCTCTTCGATCGCTTCGCGGAGCTGATCGAGGGCGAGCGGCAGCCGGGGCGTGGCCAGGGCAACAAGAACGAGGGCGGGAACCATGCCTAAGCGGACCGATTTGCGCCACGTACTCGTGATCGGTTCCGGTCCGATCGTGATCGGACAGGCCTGCGAGTTCGACTACTCCGGCACCCAGGCCTGCCGGGTGCTGCGCAGCGAAGGCCTGCGGGTCAGCCTGGTCAACTCGAACCCGGCGACGATCATGACCGACCCCGAGTACGCCGACGCCACCTACGTCGAGCCGATCACCCCGGACTTCGTCGAGCTGGTCATCGCCAGGGAGCGGCCGGACGCGCTGCTTGCCACCCTGGGCGGCCAGACCGCGCTGAACACGGCGGTGGCGCTGCACGAGTCGGGTGTGCTGGAGAAATACGGCGTGGAGCTGATCGGCGCCGACATCGACGCGATCCGCCGGGGCGAGGACCGGCAGCTCTTCAAGGAGGTCGTCGCCAAGGCGGGGGCCCGGATCGGCATCGCCGACCCGACCTCGCTGGTGCCCCGCTCGCGGGTCTGCCACTCGATGGACGAGGTTCGCCAGACCGTCGGCGAGCTGGGGCTCCCGGTGGTGATCCGGCCGTCGTTCACCATGGGCGGGCTCGGTTCCGGCATGGCGCACACCGACGAGGACCTGGCCCGGATCGCCGGGGCGGGGCTGACCGCAAGCCCCGTGCACGAGGTCCTGATCGAGGAGAGCGTGCTCGGCTGGAAGGAGTACGAGCTCGAGCTGATGCGCGACCGCCATGACAACGTGGTGGTGGTCTGCTCGATCGAGAACATCGACCCGATGGGTGTGCACACCGGCGACAGCGTCACCGTCGCACCGGCCATGACGCTCACCGACCGGGAGTACCAACACCTGCGTGACCTCGGCATCGCGGTCCTGCGCGAGGTCGGGGTGGACACCGGCGGGTGCAACATCCAGTTCGCGGTCAACCCGACCGACGGCCGGATCGTCGTGATCGAGATGAACCCCCGGGTCTCCCGCTCGTCCGCGTTGGCCTCGAAGGCGACCGGCTTCCCGATCGCCAAGATCGCGGCGAAGCTCGCCATCGGCTACACCCTGGACGAGATCCCGAACGACATCACCCTCCAGACCCCGGCCGCGTTCGAGCCGACGCTGGACTACGTGGTGGTCAAGATTCCTCGGTTCGCGTTCGAGAAGTTCCCCGGCGCCGACCCGGAGCTGACCACCACGATGAAGTCGGTGGGCGAGGCGATGAGCCTGGGCCGCAACTTCACCGAGGCGCTGAACAAGGCGATGCGCTCGATGGAGACGAAGGCGGCCGGATTCTGGACCGTACCGGACCCGGCCGGGTCGACGGTCGAGTCCACCCTCACCGCCCTGGCTACCCCACACGACGGCCGACTGTACACAGTGGAGCGAGCGCTCCGGTTGGGTGCCTCGGTCGCCGAGGTCTCCGCCGCCTCCGGCGGCATCGACCCCTGGTTCCTGGACCAGATCGCCTCCCTGGTCGACCTGCGGGAGGAGATCGTCGCCGCGCCCGTACTCGACGCGGCGATGCTGCGTCGGGCCAAGCGGGCAGGGTTGTCCGACCGGCAGATCGCCGCGCTGCGCCCGGAACTCGCGGCCGAGGACGGGGTACGCGTCCTGCGGCACCGGCTCGGGCTGCGCCCGGTCTACAAGACCGTGGACACCTGCGCGGCCGAGTTCGCTGCCACCACCCCGTACCACTACTCGTCCTACGACGAGGAGACCGAGGTCGCCGGCTCGGACCGGCCCAAGGTGCTGATCCTGGGCTCGGGGCCGAACCGGATCGGGCAGGGGATCGAGTTCGACTACTCGTGCGTGCACGCCGTACTGGCGTTGCAGGGCGCGCCGCTGCCGGGCGCGGTCGGCACCGGGTACGAGACCGTGATGGTCAACTGCAACCCGGAGACCGTCTCCACCGACTACGACACCGCCGACCGGCTCTACTTCGAACCGCTCACCTTCGAGGACGTGCTCGAGGTCTGGCACGCCGAGGACAGTTCCGGCAAGGCGGCCGGGGGTCCCGGTGTGGTCGGGGTGATCGTCCAGCTCGGTGGGCAGACCCCGCTCGGCCTGGCCCAGCGGCTCAAGGACGCCGGGGTGCCGATCGTCGGCACCTCCCCGGAGTCGATCAACCTGGCCGAGGACCGGGGCGCGTTCGGCGCGGTGCTCGCCCGAGCCGGCCTGCGGGCCCCCGAGCACGGCACCGCCACCTCGTACGACGAGGCCAAGGCGATCGCCGACGAGATCGGGTACCCGGTGCTGGTCCGGCCGTCGTACGTGCTCGGCGGTCGGGGCATGGAGATCGTCTACGACGACCCGACCCTGCGCGACTACATCGGCCGGGCGACCGACATCTCGCCGGACCACCCGGTGCTGGTCGACCGGTTCCTCGACGACGCGATCGAGATCGACGTGGACGCGCTCTGCGACGCCGACGGCGAGGTCTACATCGGTGGCGTGATGGAGCACATCGAGGAGGCCGGCATCCACTCCGGCGACTCGTCCTGCGCCCTGCCGCCGATCACCCTCGCGAGTTCGCACCTGGCGGCCGTACGCCGCTACACCGAGGCGATCGCCCGTGGTGTCGGCGTACGCGGCCTGCTCAACGTGCAGTACGCGCTCAAGGACGACGCCCTGTACGTGCTGGAGGCCAACCCGCGCGCCTCGCGTACGGTCCCGTTCGTCTCCAAGGCGACCGCGGTGCCGCTGGCCAAGGCGGCGGCCCGGATCATGCTCGGCGCCCGGATCGCCGACCTGCGCGCGGAGCGGCTGCTCCCGCCGACCGGGGACGGCGGCACGATGCCGGTCGACGCCCCGATCGCGGTCAAGGAGGCGGTGCTCCCGTTCAAGCGGTTCCGTACCCGCGCCGGGCAGGGGGTCGACTCGCTGCTCGGTCCGGAGATGAAGTCCACCGGTGAGGTGATGGGCATCGACGTGGCGTTCGGGCACGCGTTCGCCAAGTCCCAGGCGGCCGCGTACGGCTCGCTGCCGACCGCCGGCAAGGTCTTCGTCTCGGTGGCCAACCGGGACAAGCGCGCCATGATCTTCCCGGTGAAGCGGCTGGCCGACCTCGGGTTCGAGATCGTCGCCACCGTCGGCACCGGCGAGGTCCTGCGCCGGCACGGCATCTCCTGCGAGCTGATCCGCAAGCACTACGAGGAGGCCGGTGCCGGTCCGGACGCGGTCTCGTTGATCGCGGCCGGTGAGGTGGCCCTGGTCATCAACACCCCGCAGGGCTCCGGTGCCAGCGCCCGGTCCGACGGCTACGAGATCCGCAGCGCGGCGGTGAACGCGGACATCCCGTGCATCACCACCGTGCCGGGTGCGGCGGCGGCGGTGATGGGCATCGAGGCGCTGATCCGCGGCGACATGGCCGTACGCCCGTTGCAGGAGCTGCACGCCGCCCTGCGGGCCGGCGAGTGATCTTCGAGCGGGTGGTCCGCCCCGCGCTGTTCCGGCTCGGTGGCGGTGACGCCGAGACGGCACACGAGTGGACCCTGCACCGGCTGGCCGCCCTCTCCGGGCGGCCGGCCGCGCTGGCCGCGCTCCGGTCCGCGTACGCGGTGGCGGCGCCGCGCCGGGTCTTCGGGTTGGACTTCCCCAACCCGGTCGGGCTGGCCGCCGGGATGGACAAGAACGGGGTGGCACTGCCGGCCTGGCCGGCGCTGGGCTTCGGTTTCGTCGAGGTCGGCACGGTCACCGCACACGCCCAGCCGGGCAATCCCCGGCCCCGGCTGTTCCGGCTGCCGGAGAGCACCGCGGTGATCAACCGGATGGGGTTCAACAACGAGGGGGCGCAGGCGTTGGCCCGGCGGCTGGCGGCCGGGCCGGGGCTGCGCGTACCGCTGGGCATCTCGCTGGGCAAGTCGAAGGTGACCCCGCTGGACGACGCGGTGGGCGACTACGTCGCCTCCTACCGGGCGCTGCGGGAGCACGGCGACTACTTCGCGGTCAACGTCTCGTCGCCGAACACCCCGGGCCTGCGCGCGTTGCAGGACCGGGAGCACCTCGACGCGCTGCTCGACGCACTGGTGGGGGAGAAGCCGGTGCTGGTGAAGATCGCCCCGGACCTCACCGAGCCGGCCATCGCCGAACTGCTGCGGGTCTGTCTCGACCGGGGCGCGGCGGGTGTCATCGCCACCAACACCACGCTCGGCCGCGGCGGCCTCGCCGCCGCCGACGAACCCCGGGGTACGGAGACCGGTGGCCTGTCCGGTCGGCCGCTGACCGCACGGGCCCGGGAGGTGGTCTCCTTCGTCCACCGGGAGACCGGCGGGGCGCTGCCGGTGATCGGGGTCGGCGGGATCATGGATCCGGACGACGCGAACCGCCTCTTCGACGCCGGGGCGAGCCTGGTGCAGCTCTACACCGGCTTCATCTATCGCGGGCCGGGTCTGGCCCGCGCGATCGCGCGGTCGGCCCGGCCGTGACCCCCGCCGAGTTGCTCGCCGCCGACGCCGCGCACGTCTGGCACCCGTACGCGCCGATGCCCGCGACCACGCAGCCCTACCTCGTCACCGAGGCCGAGGGCGTACGCCTGCGGCTGGCCGACGGGCGTGAGCTGGTCGACGGGATGTCGTCGTGGTGGGCCGCGATCCACGGTTACCGGCATCCGGTCCTGGACGCCGCCGTCACCGGGCAACTCGGCCGGATGAGCCACGTGATGTTCGGTGGGCTGACCCACGGGCCGGCGATCGAGCTGGCCCGCAACCTGGTCGACCTCACCCCGCCCGGACTGGAGCACGTGTTCCTCTGCGACTCCGGCTCGGTCAGTGTCGAGGTGGCGGTCAAGATGGCCCTGCAGTACCAGCTCGGCCGGGGTCGCCCGGAGCGGCACCGGTTGGCCACCTGGCGCGGTGGTTACCACGGGGACACGTTCCAGCCGATGAGCGTCTGCGATCCCGAGGGCGGGATGCACCACCTCTGGCGGGACGTGTTGCCCCGGCAGGTGTTCGCGCCCGTACCGCCGGCCGGCTTCGACGCACCGGTGGACGAGGACTACGCGGCGGTGCTGGCCGACCAGGTCGCCCGGTACGCGCACGAGCTGGCGGCGGTCATCGTCGAGCCGGTGGTGCAGGGCGCCGGGGGCATGCGGTTCCACAATCCGCACTACCTACGGGTGCTGCGCGAGGTCACCGCCGCGCATGGGGTGTTACTCATTTTCGACGAGATCGCTACGGGTTTCGGTCGCACCGGTACGTTCTTCGCCGCCGAGCACGCGGGGGTCACCCCGGACGTGATCTGCGTCGGGAAGGCGCTCACCGGTGGCTACCTGAGCCTCGCGGCGGCGCTCTGCACACCGGAGGTGGCCCGGGGAATCGGGGCCGGTGGTGTGTTGGCGCACGGGCCGACGTTCATGGGGAACCCGCTCGCGTGTGCCGTCGCGAACGCCTCCATCGGGCTGCTGCGGGCCGGAAACTGGCCGGCGGAGGTGGCGAGGGTGCAGGCGGGTCTCCGGACGGGTCTGGAGCCGTTGCGTGGCACGCCGGGCGTGGCCGACGTACGGGTGCTCGGCGCGATCGGTGTGGTGCAGCTCGACCACGAGGTCGACCTGCCGGCCGCGACCGCCGCAGCGGTGGACCGGGGGGTGTGGCTGCGCCCGTTCCGCGACCTGGTCTACACCATGCCGCCGTATGTGACCGACGACGAGGACCTGGCCCGGATCGGCGCGGGGGTGGCCGCCGCCGTCGCCGCGGGCTGATCCGCCGTCACCCCGCCGGCCACCACCACCGGTGGCCGCCGACATCCGGTCCCCGTACCGGGAGGGCCGGCTGCCGGACCGCGGAAGGCTGCGTGCCGCACCCGCGACGCCGGGTGCGTACCGGGAGGGCTGGAGCCGTGGCGCGCCCCGCGTCGTGGCGAGGAGAGGAGAGCGCGATGGAGAGCTTCGGGACGCGGCTGCACCGGGCGATGGCGGAGCGGGGGCCGCTCTGTGTGGGTATCGACCCGCACGGCGCGCTGCTGGACCGCTGGGGACTGCCCGACGACGTGACCGGGTTGGCGCGGTTCAGCGAGACGGTGGCCGAGGCACTGGGCGACCGGGTCGCGGTGGTGAAGCCGCAGTCGGCGTTCTACGAGCGCTTCGGGTCCCGAGGACTCGAGGTACTTGAGTCAACTATCCGACAGTTGAGAGATGCCGGAGCTCTTGTGCTTCTGGATGTCAAGCGTGGTGACATCGGCTCCACGGTGAGCGCGTACGCCGCCGCGTATCTCGATCCATCCAGTCCGCTGTATGTCGATGCGATCACCGCGAGTCCGTATCTGGGCGTCGGCTCGCTCGCGCCGATGTTCGACACGGCGGCGGCGCACGGCGGCGGCGTCTTCGTGCTCGCGCTCACCTCCAATCCGGAGGGTCCGGCCGTTCAACACGCCCGCGGCGCCGACGGCCGGACCGTCGCGCAAACCGTGATCGACGAGATTTCCCAGCTCAACGCGGGTGCCGAGCCGCTCGGAAGTTTCGGGCTGGTGGTCGGCGCGACGATCGGCGAGACCGGTCACGACCTGTCCCGCGTGCACGGCCCGATGCTCGCGCCCGGTCTCGGCGCCCAGGGCGGGAGCGCTGCCGACCTGCGTACGGTCTTCGGTCGGGACCTGACCGCGGTGCTGCCGTCGTACTCCCGCGAGGTGCTCGGGCACGGCCCGGACCGGTCCGCGCTGCGCGCCGCCGCGGACCGCGCGCTGGCCGATTGTCGGGCCGTACTCGACCGCGCCGGTGAGTGATAGCTCGGTCACGGTCGCATGATCATGGCGCGTCCACGTTGCCGAAAACTCTGCTGACCGCTAGTTTTCCCGGCGCTGGGAACCACATACCCCTTTGGTTTCCAGCCACCCCACGTTTCACAGATGCGGCGGTGCGTTCCGCCCGTCGCGATAGGGACCTGAGGAGAACTGGTGCCGCTCCCCCAACTGAGCCCCGAACAGCGTGCAGCCGCGCTGGAGAAGGCTGCGGAGATCCGCAAAGCCCGTGCTGAGCTGAAGGAGCAGCTCAAGCAGGGCAAGACCACCCTCGCCGCCGTCCTCGACCGGGCGGAGGGCGACGACGTCGTCGGCAAGCTGAAGGTTTCGGCCGTCCTCCAGGCGATGCCGGGGATCGGCAAGATCCGGGCGACCCAGATCATGGAGAAGCTCAAGATCGCCGACAGCCGGCGTCTGCGCGGCCTGGGTGACCAGCAGCGCAAGGCACTGCTTGGTGAGTTCGCCGCCAACTAGTTAGTGGCAGCGTGTAGAAACAAGCAGTGAGTACGGTGGACGACGCGCGCCCGGCGGCTCGTCTCACGCTCCTTGCCGGTCCTGCCGGGGCCGGCAAGGAGAGCGTGATCGAGCTGATCCGGGCGCGTTCGCCCGTGTTGTGGGTATCGGTCCCGATGACCACCAGATCCCGTTGCCCGTACGAGGCCGACGGGACGCGTCTGTTCGTGGACCGCGACGAGTTCGAGGCGCTGATCGCCGCCGACGAACTGATCGAGTGGGACCGCTACGCCGGCCACCTGCACGGCACGCCGCGCCAGCCGGTCCAGACCCGGTTGCGGGCCGCCCAGCCGGTGCTGCTCAGTCTCGACCTGCCCGGCGCCCGGCGCGTACGGGCCGCGATGCCCGGGTCCCGTCTGGTGTACCTCGTCCCGCCGGGAGTGGTTCCGCCGGCCGCCCAACCGCACGACGGGGCGGAAATCGACCGGGTGGTGGTCAACGACTTCGTCGAGCGGGCAGCGGAGGAACTGGTAGGCTTGCTCGGTTCATCCTTTCTGACTCCGGCTCAGCCGCGTACCAGCGGTTGAGAGACACAGAGGTTTATCTCGTGGGTTCCATCGCCAATCCCGAAGGCATCACCAACCCTCCGATCGACGAGCTGCTGGAAAAGACCACCTCCAAGTACGCGCTGGTGATCTTCGCGGCCAAGCGGGCCCGCCAGGTCAACGCCTACTACAGCCAGCTCGGTGAGGGTCTGCTGGAGTACGTCGGACCCCTGGTCGAGACCACCCCGCAGGAGAAGCCGCTGTCGATCGCGATGCGCGAGATCAACGCGGGCCTGCTCACCGCCGAGCCGACCGACCAGCCGTAGCAGGACCGAAAGATCGCTCATGCCCGCTCAGGTCGTTCTTGGCGTAGGCGGGGGCATCGCCGCGTACAAGGCCTGTGAACTGCTCCGGCTCTTCACCGAGTCGGGGCATGACGTCCGGGTCGTACCGACGGCCTCGGCCCTGCGTTTTGTCGGCGCCCCGACCTGGGCGGCGCTCTCCGGCAAGCCGGTCGCGGACGATGTCTGGGCCGAGGTGCACGAGGTCCCGCACGTCCGCATCGGTAAGCAGGCGGATCTCGTCGTGGTCGCACCGACCACCGCCGACCTGCTGGCCAAGGTCGCGCACGGGCTGGCCGACGACCTGCTCACCAACACGCTGCTGACCGCCCGTTGCCCGGTGGTCCTGGCGCCGGCGATGCACACCGAGATGTGGGAGCACCCGGCGACGGTGGCCAACGTGGCGACGCTGCGCGCTCGCGGCGTACTTGTCATCGAGCCCGCCAGCGGACGGCTGACCGGCGCGGACACCGGCAAGGGTCGACTGCCCGACCCGGCGGAGATCTTCGCGATCGCCCGGCGGACGCTGACCCGGGGGACGGTGGCGCCGCGTGACCTGACCGGGCGTCGGGTGGTGGTCACCGCCGGTGGCACCAGGGAGCCGCTCGACCCGGTGCGGTTCCTGGGTAACCGATCCTCCGGTAAACAGGGTTACGCCTTTGCCCGCACTGCTACTGTGCGTGGCGCTATGGTTACAGTGATTGCCGCCAACGTCTCGCTTCCCGACCCGGCCGGGGTGGAGGTGGTTCGCGTGTCCACCACGGAGGAACTGCGCAAGGCCACCCTCTCGGCGGCGGCGGACGCGGACGTGGTGGTGATGGCGGCGGCACCGGCGGACTTCCGCCCGGCGACGTACGCCGACCAGAAGATCAAAAAAACGGATGACGGTACGGCGCCCACCATCGAACTGGTCACCAACCCCGACATCGCCGCCGAACTCGGCGAACGGCGCCACACTCACCAGGTACTGGTCGCCTTCGCCGCCGAGACCCGTGAGGCCGAGCCCAACGCACGGGCGAAGCTGGCGCGGAAGAAGGCGGATCTGATCGTGGTCAACGAGGTGGGGCGGGACAAGGTGTTCGGCGCCGACTTCAATACTGCGGTCGTGCTGGGCGCGGATGGATCCAGGACGGTTTTCCCGGAACAATCCAAGGAAGACCTCGCCGACGGCGTCTGGGACCTGGTAACAACGCGCTTAACCGTTTCGTCTTAACCACTGAGCACACTGTCACCGAGGAAATGACCCATGTCCGCGGCGCTAGACTGCCGCCGACACTCTTCGAGATCCTTTAGGAGCACCGTGGCACGCCGCCTGTTCACTTCCGAGTCGGTCACGGAAGGCCACCCGGACAAGATCGCTGACCAGATCAGCGACGGCATCCTTGACGCGCTGCTGACCCAGGACCCGCGCAGCCGGGTGGCGGTCGAGACCCTCATCACCACCGGACAGGTGCACGTGGCGGGTGAGGTGACCACCAAGGCGTACGCCGACATCCCGACGATCGTCCGGGAGACGATTCTCGGGATCGGGTACGACTCGTCGAAGAAGGGTTTCGACGGGGCCTCGTGTGGTGTGAGCGTCTCCATCGGTTCCCAGTCGCCCGACATCGCGCAGGGCGTGGACAGCGCCCTCGAGCTGCGGTCGGGTTCCTCGGAGAGCGCGCTGGACGCGCAGGGTGCCGGTGACCAGGGCATGATGTTCGGCTTCGCCTGCTCCGAGACGCCCGAGCTGATGCCGCTGCCGATCGCGTTGGCGCACCGGCTGGCCCGCCGGCTCGCCTCGGCCCGCAAGGACGGCACGATCCCGTACCTGCGCCCGGACGGCAAGACCCAGGTCACCATCGAGTACGACGGGCTGCGCCCGGTCCGGCTGAACACGGTGGTCGTCTCCAGCCAGCACGCCGCGGACATCTCGCTGGAGTCGCTGCTGACCCCGGACGTACGCGAGCACGTCATCGCCCCGGAGCTCGAGGAACTGGGCCTGGAGACCGAGGGTTACCGGCTGCTGGTGAACCCGACCGGGCGGTTCGAGATCGGCGGCCCGATGGGCGACGCGGGTCTGACCGGCCGGAAGATCATTGTGGACACCTACGGTGGCTACGCCCGGCACGGCGGCGGCGCGTTCTCCGGCAAGGACCCGTCGAAGGTCGACCGGTCGGCGGCGTACGCGACCCGGTGGGTGGCGAAGAACGTGGTGGCCGCCGGGCTGGCCGAGCGGTGCGAGGTGCAGGTCGCGTACGCGATCGGCAAGGCGCACCCGGTGAGCCTGTTCGTGGAGACCTTCGGCACGGAGAACGTCCCGGTGGAGCGGATCGAGAAGGCGATCGGTGAGGTCTTCGACCTGCGCCCGGCCGCGATCATCCGTGACCTCGACCTGCTCCGTCCGATCTACCAGAAGACCGCCGCGTACGGCCACTTCGGTCGTGAGCTGCCGGATCTGACCTGGGAGGGCACCGACCGTGCCGCCGACCTCAAGTCGGCCGCAGGAGCCTGACCACCGCTAGGCGTACCGACCGGCAGTCCGCGAGCGGGCTGCCGGTCGCTCGCGTAGTGGTGGACGTGCCGCTGGCCCACCTGGACCGCCCGTTCGACTACCTGGTGCCCAGCGAACTCGCCGAGACGGCCCTGCCCGGCACGCGGGTCCGGGTCCGGTTCGCCGGCCAACTGGTCGACGGCTGGTTGCTGGAGCGGGTCGAGTCCTCAACCCACGACGGCCGGCTGACCTACCTGGAACGCCTCGTCTCGGCGGAACGGGTGCTCTCCCCGGAGATCGCCCGGCTGGCCCGCGCGGTCGCGGACCGGTACGCCGGTGGTCTGGTCGACGTGCTCCGGCTCGCCGTGCCACCCCGCCACGCCCGGGTCGAGTCGCAGGCCGCCCCCGCCCAGGCGACACCCGACCCGCCGCCGACCGACGTCGCGGCGCTCCCCGCCCAGGCGACACCCGGCCCGCCGCCGACCGACGTCGCGGCGCCCCCCGACCTGGCGGCGGGCGACCGACCCGGGCGGGGGTGGCGGGACTATCCCGCCGGACCGGGGTTCCTGCGGGCGCTCACCGACGGGCGACGCCCGCGTGCGGTCTGGTCGGCGCTGCCCGGGGAGGAGTGGGCGGCGCGGTTCGCCGAGGCGGCCGCGGCCACCGTACGCGGTGGGCGGGGAGTGGTCGCGGTGGTCGCCGACGCCCGTGACCTCGACCGCCTCGACGCGGCGCTCACCGCCGAACTCGGCACCGGACGGCACGTCGCGCTCTCCGCGGCGCTCGGCCCGGCCAAGCGTTACCGGGCCTTCCTCGCCGCCGCGCGGGGGCAGGTGCCGGTGGTGATCGGCACCCGGGCGGCGATGTTCGCCCCGGTCGACCGGCTCGGGCTGGTGGCGATCTGGGACGACGGCGACGACCTGCACTCCGAACCGCGCGCCCCGTACCCGCATGCCCGCGAGGTGCTGCTCACCCGTGCCCAACTCGGTGACGCGGCGGTCCTGGTGGCGGGGCACGCCCGGACCGCCGAGGCGCAACTGCTGGTCGAGACCGGTTGGGCGAAGGAGATCGTGGCCGACCGGGCGACGGTGCGGGCACGTACGCCGCAGGTGACACCGACCGGTGACGACCCACAACTGGCCCGGGATCCGGGGGCGGCGACCGCGCGGCTGCCGAGCCTGGCGTGGGAGGCGGCCCGGGCGGCGCTGCGGGCGGATCTGCCGGTGCTGGTCCAGGTGCCGCGTCGGGGGTACCTGCCCTCGGTCTCCTGCGCCAACTGCCGCGCTCCGGCCCGGTGCCCGCACTGCGCGGGGCCGCTCGCGCTGCGTTCGGCGAACGCCGTACCGAGCTGCCACTGGTGTGGGCGGGTCGCGGCGGCGTACACCTGCCCCGAGTGCGGGGGGCGGCGGCTGCGCGCGGCGGTGGTCGGCGCCCGGCGTACGGCGGAGGAGCTGGGGAGGGCGTTCGCCGGCGTGCCGGTACGGACCTCGGGTCGGGAGGAGGTGCTCGGTGAGGTGCCGGCGGAGGCCGGGCTGGTGGTGGCGACGCCCGGCGCGGAGCCGCTCGCGGCCGGCGGTGGGTACGGTGCGGTGCTGTTGCTGGACTCCTGGGCGCTGCTGACCCGGGCCGACCTGCGGGCCGCCGAGGAGGCGCTGCGGCGCTGGCTGACCGCTGCGGCGCTGGCCCGACCGGCGGCGGCCGGTGGCCGGGTGGTGCTGGTGGCCGACGGCGCGCTGGCGCCGGTGCAGGCGCTGCTGCGCTGGGATCCGGCCTGGTTCGCCGCCCGTGAGCTGGCCGAGCGCAGGGAGCTGGGCTTCCCGCCGGCGGCCCGGATGGCGAGCCTGACCGGGGCGCCCGACGCGGTCGCCGACCTGCTCGCGGTCACCCGGTTGCCGGCCGGGGCGGAGGTCCTCGGTCCGGTGCCGGCGGGGGAGGGGCAGGAGCGGATGCTGGTCCGGGTGCCCCGTGGCCGGGCCGGTGCGTTGGCGGTCGCGCTGCACGAGGCGGCCGGGGTACGCACCGCCCGCAAGGCCGGTCAGGCGGTACGGATCCAGGTCGATCCGCTGGATCTGTTCTGACCTGTGGTCCGCCGGGAGCCTGGTGTACGCGTGGTAACATCGCCCCTCATGTCGCCGCCCATTGGTGTGACGATGCCGTGATCACACCGGTTCGGTGTGTAATCGAGTGATCCTAATCAGTCTGCGATCAGGGGTGTGTGCGTCGTGACCGATCGTCAATCGATCGTTCTCAATGGAGATCTCGGCAGCGGTAAGAGCACCGTGTCGATCGAACTCGCCAAGCGACTCGGCCTGCGCCGAATCAGCGTCGGTGACCTGTACCGCGAGATGGCGCAGCGGCGTCAGATGACCACCCTGCAGCTCAACCTGCACGCCGAGCTCGACCAGGCGGTCGACGGGTACGTCGACCAGCTCCAGCAGGACATCGCCGACTCCGGCGAGCAGTTGATCGTCGACAGCCGCCTGGCCTGGCACTTCTTCCGGGACGCGCTGAAGATCCACATGATCACCGAGTCGACCGAGGCCGCCCGCCGGGTGCTGGCCCGCCCCTCCGGCCCGGCCGAGAGCTACACCTCGATCGAGGAGGCCCGGACCAAGCTCCGGGAACGCAGCGAGAGCGAGCGCAGCCGGTTCATCCTCCGGTACGGCGTGGACAAGGCCAAACTGCGCAACTACGACCTGATCTGCGACACCACCCGAGCCTCCGCCATGGAGGTCGTCGAGCACGTCATCGCCGCCTTCGAGGGCACCCTCGGCAAGCAGGTGCTCCAGGAGGCGCCGCCGCTGCTCCTGCTCGACCCCGGCCGGATCTACCCCAGCCAGGAGATCCAGGGGCTGCGCGGACTCTGGGAGTCGGACTTCGTCAACGACGTGGCGCAGGCAGGGGAGGCGGCCCTGGAACCGCTCAGCATCGGCTACACCGGCACCGACTTCTTTGTCGTGGACGGCCACCGGCGACTCAGCGCAGCCCTGCGCAACGGGTTCAAGCTGGTCCCCGGCCGACTGGTCGCCGAGGTCGACGAGCCCGTGGTCGGCGGCCGGTCCGCGGTCGAGTTCTTCCAGGCCGAGGTCGGCCTGGGCACGATCTACGACTGGGACGCGGCGCACGGCGTACGGCTGCCGCTGCCCGAACACGTGCTCGCCCAGGCCGACACCGCCCCGGCCGACCCGATCCTCGCCAGCGAGGCCGGCATCTCCTCGTAACGGGCCACCCGGCACCGCCGGGCGGCATGACGGATCCTCGGATCCGGCTCCGGAGGTACGACGGCGCGACGGCGGCGTGGTTGATCGCCAGTCACCCGACATCGCGGCGAGCCCGGCGAACGGCGTCCCGCCACGCACCGGATCGCCCGAGATACCGCGTGACCCCGGTCGCCCGGTCCCGTCGACGCGGGGGACAGCCGGGCTCAACCGGGTCGGGATGCCGGCCCACCGGGCCTGCCCACCCCGCACGGCCACGAGCGGCTGCCGGTGTCGGTGGCCTGAAATCAGCCGGTACCGCCGCCGTAGACTGGTACGGCAGCATCCTGTCTGCCCCCGTTCCGCCGGGGGCCGGTTTCTCCCGATGGTGGTCCGCCCGAGCGGGCTTCCCGCCGGGCGACCGACCCGCCGGTAACGTCGTCCCCCAGCTAAGGAGCCGTCCCGCGTGACCGTCCAGCCCATCCGTCTGTTCGGGGATCCGGTGCTGCGCACGCCGGCCGAGCCGGTGGTCGACTTCGACGCCGAGCTGCGCAAGCTGGTCGCCGACCTCACCGACACGATGCGTGACCGCAACGGTGCCGGTCTGGCCGCCCCACAGCTCGGGGTCGGCCTGCGGGTGTTCACCTTCGACGTGGACGACGTGGTCGGTCACCTGATCAACCCGGTGCTCTCCTTCCCGGACGAGGAGGAGCAGGACGGCCCGGAGGGCTGCCTGTCCATCCCCGGGCTCTACTTCGACACCGTGCGCCGGCAGAACGTCGTGGCCAAGGGCTTCAACTCGTACGGCGACCCGCTGCAGATCGTCGGCACCGGGCTGATGGCCCGGTGCGTACAGCACGAGACCGACCACCTCGACGGGGTGCTCTTCCTCGACCGGCTCTCCGTCGAGGGGCGCAAGGAGGCGATGAAGGCGATCCGCGCGGCGGACTGGTACGACGCCGGCGCCCCGCCGGTGATCAAGACCAGCCCGCACGGCGCGGGCAGTCCGTTCGGCCTGGGGAGGTGACCCGGATGCGCCTGGTCTTCGCCGGCACACCGGCCGTCGCCCTGCCCGCCCTGGAGGCGGTCGCCGCCTCCCGCCACGAACTGCTCGCCGTGGTGACCCGCCCGGACGCCCCCGCCGGACGCGGCCGTGGCCTGGTCCGCTCCCCGGTCGGCGCCTGGGCCGACGAGCACGGCATCGAGGTGCTCACCCCGGCCCGCCCGCGTGAGCCCGAGTTCCTGGCCCGGCTGACCGAGCTGGCCCCGGACTGCGTACCGGTGGTCGCGTACGGCGCGCTGGTGCCGCCGGCGGCACTGGAGATCCCCACCCACGGCTGGGTCAACCTGCACTTCTCGCTGCTACCCGCCTGGCGCGGGGCGGCGCCCGTACAGCACGCGGTGCTGCACGGCGACGCGGTGACCGGCGCCAGCGTGTTCCAGCTCGAAGCCGGGCTGGACACCGGCCCGGTGTACGGCACCCTGACCGACGAGATCCGCCCCACCGACACCTCCGGTGACCTGCTGACCCGACTCGCCGCCTCCGGCGCCGGACTGCTCGTGGCCGTGCTCGACGCGATCGAGGCGGGCACCGCCCGCGCCGAACCGCAGCCGGTCGACGGGGTCTCCCTGGCCCCGAAACTGACCGTCGCCGACGGCCAGGTCCGGTGGACCGAACCGGGCTTCGCGGTGGACCGGCGGATCCGGGCGGCCACCCCGGCACCCGGCGCCTGGACCACCTTCCGCGGCGACCGGGTCAAGCTCGGCCCGGTCCGACCGATCGCCAATTCACCCGATCTCAAACCAGGAGAGCTGCTCATCGAACGGACCCAGGTACTCGTCGGCACCGCCACCACCGCGGTCGCCCTCGGCGAGGTACGCGCTGCGGGCAAGAAGCCGATGCCGGCCACCGACTGGGCGCGCGGCGTCCGGGTCGCCCCGGGCGAGACCTTCCAGAACGCCGAGGTGACCGAGTGATCGCCTCGTCCGACAACCGCGACCAGACCCGCTCCGAGGACCGCCCGCCGGCCCGGTCGGACGACCGCCCGGCCCTCCGCTCCGACGCCCGTGGGGGACCGCGCTCCGAGGAACGGGGACGGCCCCGCTTCGACGACCGTGGCCGCCCCCGGGACGCCCGTGGCGGGCGGGACCGGTCCACCGGTACGGGCGGACGCGGTCGACCGGGCGGCCCACCGGCCGACCTGCCGCGCCTGGCGGCGTACGAGGCCGTGGCTGCGGTGCACCGGGACGACGCGTACGCGAACCTGGTGCTGCCGGGGCTCCTGCGCGACTGGGGACTGCACGGACGTGACGCCGCCTTCGCCACCGAGCTGACCTACGGCACGCTGCGGGTACGGGGCACCCTGGACGCGATCCTGGCCGTCGCGGCGGCACGCGAGGTCGCCCGGATCGACCCGCAGCCGCGCGACGCGCTGCGCATCGGTGCGTACCAGCTCCTCTACACCCGGGTGCCGGCCCACGCCGCCGTCTCCGCGACGGTCGAACTGGTCCGCTCGGTGGCACCCGGCGCGACCGGATTCGCCAACGCGGTGATGCGCGAGGTCGCCGGCAAGGACCTCGACACCTGGGTCGCCGAGCTGGCGCCCCCGTTCGAGACCGATCCGGTCGGGCACCTCTCGCTCGTCTACAGCCACCCGCAGTGGATCATCCGATCGTTCGCCGAGGCGCTCGGCGGTGACATGTCCGAGACCACGCGACTGCTGATCGAGGACAACGAGCGCCCGCCGGTGCACCTCTGCGCCCGGCCCGGCCGGGCCGACCCGGTCGCGCTCGCCGACGAGGTACGCGGCGCGCCCGGCGCCTTCTCGCCGTACGCCGTGTACCTGTCCGGCGGGGCGCCGGGTGACCTGGCCGCGATCAACGACGGCCGGGCGCACGTGCAGGACGAGGGTTCCCAACTCGTCGCCGCCGCGGTCGCCGCCGCCCCGGTCGAGGGGGAGGACAGCCGCTGGCTCGACCTCTGCGCCGGTCCCGGCGGCAAGGCCGGTCTGCTCGGCGCGCTCGCCGCACAGCGGGGAGCCACCCTCACCGCGGTCGAGGTGGCCGAGCACCGGGCCCGGCTGGTCTCCCAGGCGGTACGCGGCCTGCCGGTCAAGGTGCTCACGATGGACGGACGGACCGTCGGCGAGGACCCCGACCTGCCCTCGGGCGGATTCGACCGGGTACTGGTCGACGCACCCTGCACCGGGCTCGGGTCGTTGCGCCGCCGCCCCGAGTCGCGTTGGCGTCGCCAACCGTCCGACCTGCCGCCGCTGACCCGACTGCAACGGGAACTGCTCACCGCCGCCCTCCGGGCGGTCCGACCCGGTGGCGTGGTCGCGTACGTGACCTGTTCGCCGCACGTGGTGGAGACCCACGTGACGGTGACCGAGGCGGCGCGGCGTTCCGGCGTACCGGTCGATTTTGTCGATGCCCGGCCGCTGCTGCCGGCCGGCATGCCCGGCCTCGGCGACGGCCCCACCGTGCAGCTCTGGCCGCAGCGGCACGGGACCGACGCGATGTTCCTGGCGGTGCTGCGCCGCGGCGAGTAGCCGCCGCTCCCGATTTCCCGTACACCGACGCCCCGGCCGGATGGCCGGGGCGTCGGTGTGGTGTCTCTCGACCGTGGTGGTGCGTCAGTTGATCGGCAGCGCGCCCGGCCCGGCACCCTTCAGGGACCGGGTCAGAGAACGACCGTCGATCCAGAGGAAGCACTGCACCCCGCGGTTGCCGGCGTCCCAGTCGGCCTCGCTGGGGTAGTAGAAGATCCAGCCCGTGCGGTACTTCAGGTCGCTGTTGTTGGGCACCTTGGTGAAGGTGGCGATGACACCCATGCACCCCTTCTCGGTGCGGGCGTCGTCCTTGCGGAACGCGTCGTACGGGACGTCCGGCGCGGTCCAGATCCCGGCGAACTCGCTGTTGTGCTTAGCCGTGCAGGCGACCGGCTGCATCTGGTCGATGTCGTCCTTCACCAGCTTCGGCGTGAAGCAGCCGTACGCCAGACCGTGCTGGGTGGTCAGGGCGCCCTTGAGGCTGAGGTAACGGCTCACCACGTCGGGGTTGTCCAGACCCCCGGTCTCCACCAGATCGCACCGGAACCAGCGGGCGCCGCCTTCCCACGCGTAGCTCGACGGTGGCACCACGCTCACCGAGAGCCGGCCGCCACGCCAGTCTCCCCCGACGAACTCGTTGACCTTGCCGTCGCACTCGCCCCGAGCCGCCCGCATGCTGGGTGACCCCTCCGCCGGGGGACTGGTCCGATCAGCGTCGGCCCCGCCGAAGGTGCCCACGTGCACCGTCTCGGCGTCGTGCAACTGTCCACAGTCGACCGGCTGGTAGGAACTCAGGTAACCGACGTCCACCGGCCGTGGGTGGCAGGTGCCGGCCGGTGGGGTGAAACTGACCGGAGCCCCGATCGTGGCCCAGTCGTCGGTCAGGTCGCCGTCGACACCTTCGGGCAGGGCACAACCGCTCAGTACGAGGGCCGCCATGCCACCGAGAGCCACCGCGGTCAACCAACGTCGCATCTGTTTTGTCCTCCCCGGGGACCCGACGGCCGGCTACCGCGCCCCTGCCGGGCGCCGAAGGCCATCGGCCGAGCAGCATACCGGTACGCGCCCCGGTAGCGGCGGGCTGGCATCCCGGCACCGGCGGTGGTGCCGGGCGACGGCCGGTCGGCTACAGGATGCAGATGTCGGTGCCGGCGGTGCTCCCGGTCGGTAGCTCGATGAGCAGTACCCGGGCACCGCGGAAAAGGTGTTCGGACAAGGTGGCGCCCCTACCCAGGCGCTCGTTGAGGACCTTGTTCTCCGCGTCGGTGTAGTCGGTGGTCTCGAAGAGCCACAGCCGCGTACGTCCGGCCAACTGCGTTGCCGCGCTCACCCCCGGGCAGGCACCCGCCTCGGCCGGGTAGATGATGCCGTCGTCGGTCGGGCCGTAGTAGGACTGCGCGGTCCACGACTCCCGGCTGACAAAAAAGGCGTCGCCGGGCTGTTTGTGGTCCGCCACGTACCGGAGGGCTTCCCGGTACTCGGACAGGTTCCCACCGGAGCCGATCATGTAGGCGCTCGCCGGGTCTCGCAGACCATCGACGTCGGTACGCAGTTGCGGTCCCATGAGCGCGACGATGCCGACCAACGCCACCGCGCACCGCACCCAGCCGAGCACGGACCTCGTGGCCAACGGCGGCGACGCGGCCGAGGACGGCGATGCGGCTGACGGTGGCGATGCGGCTGACGGTGACGAGGCGGCGAAGCCCACCAGGATGATGAGCGTGGGCACGGCGTACACGGCGAGGCGGCCGGTCAGCGGGTAGGCGGAAACGGCACCACCGCCCAGACCGACGGCGATGGGGAGCAACAGCATCGCCACACTCAGGCCACCGATGCGCCGCCAGCACAACACCGCGCCGAGGAGCAGGATCAGGAGGAACAGGGTCAGCGACCACATTTCCAACGGATCCGTACCAAGGCCCGTGACCTTGTCGGAGAACCACGCCCAGGTCGCCGGAAGGTCCGTGAGCGGACGCTCCGGGTAGACGTGCGCCCGCTCCCAGAACGCGCGGAGCAGAGGGTCGGCCTGGCTGGCGCGGTACATGGGCAGTCCCATGGTCACCAGCAGAACCAGCCAGACCGGAATGGCGGCCATGAACCGACCGACGTTGCGCAGGCGCTCCTGCCGGGTCCGCCCCCGCTCGGCCAGCCGTTGCAGCACCAGCAACACGGCGAGCGCGCCCGCAACCGGAATCGCCAGCGCGCTCATCGTGACCCCGACCGCGGCGGCCACCCAGAAGACGATGCCCGCGCGCCAGGACAGCCGGTCGTGCTGCGCCAGCAGTACGGCGATGCAGACGATCAACGTCACCCAGAAGGCCTCGCTGCTGTACTGCTTGACCTGGTTCGAGTAGGCGATCAGTTGGGGTGCGACCGCGACCAGGGTGATCGTCGCCCAGGCCGCGGGCTTCGACATCAGGCGCCAACCGAAGTACGCGACGAGCGGCAGCAACGCCAGTCCGTAGAGCAGCGGCACCAGTCGCAGTGCCTGTTCGCCGGCACCGAAGGCGAGCAGCGCGATGCGCTCGAGCCACAGCCAGCCGATCGGCGCCGACTGCGAGTAGGTCAGCGGACGGAGCAGGAGTTCGAAGTTCCGGTCGTGGATGTTGTGCGCGATGAACAGTTCGTCGCCCCACATGCCCCGACCGAACATCCACTGCCGCACCCGGAGCGCCGCGCCGAGGAGAATCACCAGTCCGGCGACGGACCAGTAGAGCCGGATGTCGGCCCGGCGGGCAGCGGTCGGCTCCGCAGAAGCCTCCGGGCGGGCCGGAGCAGACTCCTCCGCGGACGCGGCGGAAACAGTGGGGGTGTCAAGCACGTCGCATGCTAGCACCGGGGAGTGCGGCGCCGGCCCCGTCGGACCGGCGCCCCACCCCGAGGGTCAGAGGACCTTGTTGAAGCCGTTCCAGCCGGTGCCGATGAGGGTTCCGCCGCTGGGGTTGGAGAACTGGCCGGCGGTGTTGGTGCCGTAGTAGGCCTGGAGATCGCCGTTGGCCTTCACCCCGAGCAGGTCGTTCTTGTTGTCGTTGTTGATGTCGCCGGGAGCGACCAGACCGACGGTGAAGATGTTCCAGCCGGTGCCCGCCAGCGCGGCGCCGTAGTCGCCGCAGAGCGCGAGGTAGGGCAGCCGGTTGTCGGGATAGTCCATCCACCAGTTCGCGATCCAGCCGGTGGAGCCGTGTGACGTCACGCCGTAGACCCAGTACGGGTTGCCGCTGACGGTCTGCCCGAGGCGCTGGCAGACCGGGGTGAACATGTCACCGTTGTTCAGCACGTCGATCGGGGTGGCGCAGGTGGTGGTGCTCGGGGAAGCCTCGCAGGCCGCGTTGGTGGTGCCGACGTTCACCCCGTCGACCCAGACGGTGTAGGTGGTGGCCGCCGGCCGGGCGCAGTTCGGCACGTCCGCGAGCTGGTTCTCGGCGTAGTCGACCAGGTACGCCGAGATCCACCCGGTCTTGTTGCGCGGTGTCACGACGGACACCCAGTACGGGTTCGCGCCCTGGTACTCGCCCTTGCGCTGGCAGATCGGCCGGAACCGTTCGGTCGGGTTGAGGGTGTCGATGACCGTCGGGCAGTTCGCGACACCCGGTGAGGCGTCGCAGGTGGCGTTCGGCTGGCGTACGTTCACCCCGGTCTGCCAGGTCGTGTACGTGATCCCGGTCGGCGTACGGAAGCCGCCCTTGCCGTTGCCCCGGATCAGGAACAGTTCGCCGTTCGACTTGCGTGCGTACAGGTCGACGGCTCCGTCACCGTCCACGTCGCCCGGTCCGACGATGCTGTCGTACGCCTGCCAGATCCCCCAGCCGAGGCGTACGGCGGCGGACTCGTCGGCCCAGCCGCCGAACCCGTTGCCCCGGTGCAGCACGACCTCACCGGTGCTCTTGCGGGCGATCAGGTCGGGGGCGCCGTCACCGTCCCAGTCGCCGGGCGCGACAACCAGGTTGTACTGGTTCCACCCGCTGGTCTTGACCGGATTGCCGTCGGCGTCCCAGTCCGTGATGATCTCGACCGCCTCGCGGCTGAAGCTGCCGGCGCCGGCACCGTAGTGGTAGACGAGGTCGCCGTCGGCCTCGACGACCAGCAGGTCGCTCCAGCCGTCACCGTCCCAGTCACCCGGGCGCAGGATGTGCAGCCAGCCCTGGCGGTTGCTGTCGATCTTCGTGCAGGTTCCGGTGCGGAAGTCCCCGGCGGTGTTGCCGATGTAGAAGCAGAGGTCGCCGGAGGGAGTCCGGCCGAGCAGGTCGACCTTGCCGTCGGTGTTCAGGTCGCCGCGCTTGGACTGCGGCCCGATCGGTGGGGTGGCGAAGAAGGTGTGGTCGGTGTCGGTGGTGACCGACGGGTTCACCCCGTCGAAGGTGCGTACATAGAGCGTTCCCGGGCCGGTCTGGGTGGGGATCAGCGTGACGGTCGCCGTACCGCCGGGGACGTTGGCGGCGACGTACTGGCTCGGTGCGTCGTTGTCGATCGCGACGTAGAAGCCGACGATGTCGGTGTTGCCCTTGGCGCTGATGGTGAACTGGCCGGGGATGCCGGCGGGCACGGTGCTGGACAGGCCGCTCGGGTCGTAGTCCGGGTACTGGGCGGAGGTGACGTCGACGTCCGCGCTCGGCATCGTCCGGTCAACCGTGAAGGCGCAGGTGCCGGACCAGCCCGAGTTGGCCCCGTCGGCGTCGCGGGTACGGACCCGCCAGTTGTAGGTGGTGCCGTCTACCAGGCCGGTCTTGAGCAGGATGGTGCTGGCCTGGAGGCCGTTGGAGACGGTCACGTTGCGCACCACGGTGGCGCCGCCGACCGGCCAGTAGTTGAACTCCGCGGTGACGTTGCCGCCGTCGGCGTCACTGGGTACCGCGCGCAGCGTGAGGTCGGTGTTGCCGATCTTGCCTCCGGCGCAGGCCACCCCGGGGGTGGTCACCAGGCCGGTGGGAACCGACGGGTTCGAGTTGTACTCGATCGCCAGGGTCGGGTTGTTCTGGAACTTCTTCCAGCCCAGGGTGTCGGTCTCGCTGCTGGCCCGCAGACCCAGGGTGACCTCCCCGGCGTTGGCGGCGGCCGAGACCCGTACGCCACCGGTGGCGTCGAAGTCGACCCCGCCACCCGGACACGAGGAGTTGTACCCCTTGGCCACGTTCACCGTGGCGAGCTTGGTCATCCAGGAGGGCTGGCTGTTCCAGGTCGTCGACGAGCTGATCCCGCCGGTGTGCCACAGCTCGACCGGTCGGGCGTTGCAGGACCAGGAGTGCGTCTCGTACGCCTGGAAGGTCGCCCGGATGATGTTCTTGCCCTTGACCCGGCTGGTGTCCAACCGGAAGAAGGACCGGTTGACCAGGTTGTCGGTGTCGGAGTGGCCCACCCGGGCGATGTCGGAGGAGTTCCAGTACTTGGTGGTCGGGAACGACTTCCAGACCGAGGTCCAGGCGAGCCGGCCGCCGCTGACGAAGGACGGGTCGAGGTAGACCGGGTACTTCGTACCGCTGCCCCGGAGCAGGTTCTGGTCCGGCGTCAGCGAGAGCGCGCCGGGGGTCACGGTGGTGTCCATGGCCGCCTGGTGCGCCCCGACGTTGGTGTCGAACGTACGGGCCTGCGCGGAGAGTCCGGGATCGGCCTGACCGGAGGAGTCCCACATGCGCGGTGTCGGTGCGGTGAACACCATCTTGCCGTCGCTGTTGTACGCGGTGATGTTGTCGGCGTTGTCGGTGTTCAGGGTGAGCCCGGTGGTGCCGAGGTCGAACCGGAGGGTGGCCAGTTCGGGGTTGGCCGCGGCCTGCGGGGTCTTGACCACCAGGACCTCGGAGAAGCCCTCCACATCGGCCTTGACCACCAGGTCGACGTCGGGCAGCACGTTGGCGTAGGTGGCGCTGTCCCCGGACAGGGTCGGGCGCGGCAGCGGCGCCTTCCAACCCATCCGCAGTTCCCTGCCGTCGCGGTCGAGCTTGACCAGCGTCGGGTCCCCGCCGCCGGAGAAGCTCAGACCGACCGCGGTCACCCTGGGGGCGATCCGTCCGTCCGGGCCGACGACCAGGGTGGTGTCCACCGGAGCCCAGGTGTTCCCGCGCTTGACCCGGACCGGCCGGACCCGCTGTTCGAGGGTGAACGTGCCCCCGGGGTTGGCGAAGACCTGCTGGGTTTCGGTGGTCAGCGCGTCGACCTCGATGCGCTTGCCGGAGCTGCGGGCGGCGGCGAGGGCGGCGGGTTCGGTGGCGTACCAGGCCTGGTCGTCGTCGGTGCCGGCGGTGGGACTGGCCGGCGTGGTCGGCTGGGCCGAGGCGGATGTGGATCCCACGGCCACGGCGCCGACGGTGGCGATCGTGGCGGTGACGGTGAGCAGCGAGAGGGCGCGCGACAGCGCCCGATGACGTGACATCAGGACCTCCCCGTTGCCCCGGGGCCATCGTCGTCCCGGGCGGCGATGGGCAGTCAACCAGTCACACACCGCTCCTTACAAGACTCACTTCGTCATGAACAGTCCGACAAAGTGGACTGCGCAGGGCAACCGGCGCATTGATGCCAGTGACTTATTCAACTCTTGTGCGTGATGATCAACCGACGTACGGTGTTCCTCGCGCTGTCGCGCCCAAATCGACAGTCGTGACTTCCACGGGGGAGGCTTCCAGTGACACCTGGTCGATTCATGCTGCCCATACCGGCCCGCCGGCCGTTGTTCACCGGCGCCCGGCGCCGGGTGTTCACCGCGCGGAGCCGCCTCGTCCGACGCCTCTCGCCGCTGCTGGCGCTGGTCATGCTGCTCAGCGTGCTCACCCCGGTCCGGGCGCAGGCGGCACCCCCCACTGTGGACCTGCCCGAGCTGCAACAGGAACCCTCGGTTCCGATGCGGGACGTCCCCGCCCAGGCGGTCGTGCGCAAGGCCACCGCCCCGGTCAAGCCCAAACCGGTGACGTGGCCCGACGCCGCGACCGCCACCGCCGCGCTGCCGGCCGGCGGCACCGCACGGGTCGGGGACACCCCGGTCAAGGTGGGAATCCCCGCGCGGGCAACGGGCCGGGCGGCGACCGCCGCCGCAGGACCGGCACGGGTACGGGTCGAGGTGCAGGACCGGCCCCGCACCGAGCGGGCTGCCGTACGCGGTCTGCTCTTCGCCCTGCGCAGCGACGACGGTCGCGCCGGACGGGTCTCCGTGGAGGTGGACTACAGCGGGTTCAAGGAGGCGTACGGCGCCGACTGGTCCTCCCGGCTGCGCCTGGTCCAACTCCCCGAATGTGCCCTGACCACACCCGAACTGGCCGAGTGTCAGCAGCGTACGGTGCTGCCGACGCGCAACGACCAGAAGCTGGCGGCAGCCTCCGCCGAGATCGACCTGACCACCTCGGCCAACGCACGCGCCGCCGCCCCCTCGGCACTGGTCGCCCTCGCCGCCGGCTCCGCCGGCACCGGCGGCAGCTACGCCGCCACCTCGCTCGCCCCCAGCGGCTCCTGGAGCGCCGGCAGCTCCTCCGGTGACTTCTCCTGGTCGTACCCGATGGAACTGCCGCCCTCGGCCGGCGGCCCGGCGCCGCAGATCGGCCTCGGCTACTCCTCCGGCAGCATCGACGGCCGCATGGTCGCGACCAACAACCAGCCCTCCTGGATCGGCGACGGCTGGGACTACTCGCCCGGTTTCGTCGAGCGTCGCTACAAGGCGTGCGCCGAGGACATGGGCTCGGGCGCCAACAACACCGTCAAGACCGGCGACCAGTGCTGGGTGTCGGAGAACATCACCCTGTCGCTCAACGGCCGCAACAGCGAGCTGGTCCGCGACGACGCGACCGGCTCGTGGCGGATGTCCGAGGACGACGGTTCCCGGGTCGAGCGGCTGACCGGCGCGGTCAACGGCGACGACAACGGCGAGTACTGGCGGGTCACCACGACCGACGGCACCCAGTACTACTTCGGCCGCAACCGGCTGCCGAACTGGGCCACCGGCAACCCGGAGACGAGGTCGACCTGGACCGTCCCGATCTTCGGTAACCACGCCGGGGAACCGTGCCACACCAGCACCTTCGACACGTCATCGTGTCAGCAGGGCTGGCGGTGGAACCTCGACCACGTCGTCGACCCGCACGCCAACTCGATGGCGTACTACTACGTGCCGGAGGACAACTACTACGGCCGTAACATCAAGACCACCGGCGTCCAGTACGAGCGCGGCGGCTACCTCGACCGGATCGAGTACGGCCTGCGCAGCGGTACGGAGTACAGCAAGCCGGCGCTGTCCCGGGTCGTCTTCAACGTCGCCGAGCGCTGCCTGCCCGACGCCAACTTCGACTGCGCCGACAGCAAGTTCACCCAGGCGAACGCGTCCCGATGGCCGGACGTGCCGATCGACCAGAACTGCAAGGCCGGCGAGGCGTGCACGGACCGCTTCTCGCCCACGTTCTGGACCCGCAAGCGGCTGACCGCGATCACCACCCAGGTCCGCAGCGGCGCGTCCTACCAGGACGTCAACACCTGGAGCTTCACGCACCAGTTCCCGCCCACCGGGGACGGGACCGCGCAGGCGCTGTGGCTGTCCGGGATCACGCGTACCGGCAAGGTCGGCGGCGAGCTCAGCACCCCGGCGGTGACCTTCGTCGGCACCCTGATGCAGAACCGGGTGGACCGCAACGAGGGCGTACCGGCGATCACCCGGTACCGGATCGTCGAGATCAACACCGAGACCGGCTCCACCATCGGCATCGACTACTCGTCGCGCGAGTGCAGCGGCTGGCCGACCGTCGTGGTCCCCTCGCAGACGCACAACAACACCATGCGCTGCTACCCGATCTACTGGCAGCCCGAGGGGGAGACCCAACCGAAGCTCGACTGGTTCCACAAGTACGTGGCGACCCGGGTGGTCGAGCAGGACAGGTCCAGCAACGCACCGCAGGTGCCCAAGGAGACCCGCTACGACTACGTCGGCGACCCGGCCTGGGGCTACGACGACAGCGAGTTCACCAAGGCAGAGCACCGCACCTGGAGCCAGTGGCGCGGGTACGCGCGGGTGCGTACCCGGGTCGGGGCGGCACCGTTCCCGGTCTCGATGACCGAGACGCTGTTCTTCCGCGGCCTGCACGGCGACAAGCAGCCCACCGGCAGCCGCAGCGTCCAGGTTGTCGACTCCGAGGGCGGCTCGATCGACGACATCTCCGACTACCAGGGGATGAGCCGGGAGACGCTCTACTACTCGGGCGACGCCGGCACCCTCCAGTCGGCGACCCTGAACACCCCGTGGCGCAGCGCGTCGACCGCCACCCGAGCCCGGGCCGGCACCACCCCGCTGGTCGCGTACGTGACCCAGATGGCGTCGGTACGCTCCCGCTCGCTGCTCTCCGACGGGACCTGGCGGCGTACGGAGGTGCAGCACACCTTCGACGCGTACGGCATCCCGACCCAGACCAGCGACCTGGGTGACCTGGCCCGCAACGACGACAACAGCTGCACCCGGCACGAGTACGCCCGCAACACCACCGCGTGGATCCTCACCACGGTCAAGCGGATCGAGAAGGTCGCTGTCGCCTGTGCGACCACCCCGGCCCGTCCGGCCGACGTCGTCTCCGACACCCGGATGTACTACGACGGCTCGACCACCCACGGAACCGCTCCGACCAAGGGCGACGTGACCCAGGTCGAGGAGCTGATGGAGTGGCCGGCCGGCGGCCCCCGTTACAAGGTCACCTCGAAGTCCGTCTTCGACGACTACGGCCGCGTGACGGAGGCGTACGACGTCTACGGGAACAAGTCGACCACGGCCTACACCCCGGCCACGGACGCGCTGGTCAGCCAGGTCACCACGACCAACCCGAAGGGCCACCAGAACACGACCTACATGGAGCCGGCCTGGGGGGTCAACACCGCGACGGTCGACCCGAACGGTGCGCGTACCGATCTGGCGTACGACCCGATGGGCCGGCTGGTCTCGGTCTGGTTGCCCGGCCGGGCCAAGGCCGACTTCCCGACCACCCCGAACAGCCGCTTCACCTACCGGGTCGTACGCAACGCGCCGGTGGTCGTGACCACCGAGACGTTGAAGGAGGACGGCTCCTACCGGACCGGCTACGAGATCTACGACGGCACGATGCGGCTGCGCCAGACCCAGCAGCCGGCCTCGGGCGGCGGCCGGATCCTCACCGACACCTTCTACGACACCCGTGGCCTGGTCTGGAAGAAGAACGGGGCCTACCACAACGACGCGGCGCCCTCGGCGACGCTGGCCGACTACGTGGGTGACCAGTTCATCCCCAGCCAGTCGGTCACCCAGTACGACGGCATGGGCCGGCCGACCAACGAGATCTTCAACAGTTTCGGTGTGGAGAAGTGGAAGACGGTCACCAGCTACGGCGGCGACCGGGTCTTCGTCGACCCGCCCACCGGCGGAACCCCCACGACCACCATCACCGACGCCCTCGGCCGCACCACTGAGCTGTGGCAGCACAAGGGCACGACGCCGACCGGCGACCATGACACCACCAGGTACTCCTACGACCGGTTCGGCCGGCTCAACCAGGTCAGGGATCCGGCCGGCAACACCTGGAGTTACGGGTACGACCTGCGTGGCCGGATGGTGAGCAGTTCTGACCCTGACAGGGGAACCGCCACCACGAGGTACGACGATGGTGGCCGGATCGTGTCGACAACCAATGCCCGCAACAACACCATCGCGAACACCTACGACGAACTCGGCCGCCCCACCACGATGCGTTACGGCTCGGAGACCGGCACCATCGCCGCCTCCTGGACCTACGACACACTGAAGCTCGGGCTGCCCACCTCCTCGACCCGCTATGTGGGCACCAACGCATACGTCAGCGAGGTAACCGGGTACAACTTCCGTTACCAGCCGACCGGCACCAAGGTGACCATCCCCGCGAACGAGGGTGCGCTCGCCGGCACGTACAGCTTCGGCGCCAGCTACACCGCCGCCACCGGCCTGCCCAAGACGAACACCTATCCTAGCGGCGGCGGCCTGCCAAGCGAGGTCGTGACCTATGGGTACGACGGGTTGGACATGCCGGTCAGCGTCACCGGCCTGAGCCGCTACCTCCAGTCCACGACCTACTCCGTGTACGGCGAGCCGCTGCGACACACGCTCGGTGCGATCAACAAGGAGATCTTCCTCAGCTACCAGTATGAGGAGGGCTCCCGACGACTCAAGCAGGTCACCACCGACCGGATAACCGCGCCGACCAGGCTGGACGATGTCACGTACCGCTACGACGCGGCCGGCAACGTACTTCAGATCAAGAACGTCGAGCAGAACACCACCACGGACAACCAGTGCTTCAGCTACGACTACCTGCGCCGGATGACCAACGCCTGGACGGGTACGGACGACTGTGCCGCGGCTCCGTCGGCGGCCACGGTCGGTGGGCCGAACCCCTACTGGCACTCGTACACCTTCGACGCGGTCGGCAACCGGCTCTCCGAGACGCAGCACGACACGACCGGTAACCCCGTCAACAACGTCACCTCGAACTACAGCTACCCGGCTGCGGGTGCGGCCCAGCCGCACACGCTGCAGTCCGTGACGACCACCGGCCCGCCGACCGGTGGCCTGCCCGGCGGGCAGAGGTTGGACGAGTACGACTACGACGCCACCGGCAACACCACCAGCCGCAAGATCGGTGGCAACCAGCAGGTCCTCGAGTGGAACGCGGAGGGACGCCTGGGCAAGGTGACCGAGGGCACCAAGGTCACCGAATACCTTTACGACGCCTCCGGGAGCCGGTTGATCCGGCGGGACCCGACGACGGTCACGCTCTATCTCGGATCGACCGAGATGACGCTGAACAAGGCCACATCGGCCGTGATCGGGACCCGTTACTACGCCGGCGTCGGAGCGGTCCGCACCGGATCACAGGTCAGTTTCCTGCTGGCCGACCACCATGGAACCGCCCAGGCCAGCGTCGACGCGTCCACTCTCGCGCTGACCCGCCGCAAGTTCACCCCGTACGGGCAGGCGCGCGGTACGCAGCCGTCGGTGTGGCCGGGGCAGAAGGGTTTTGTCGGCGGCACGATCGACTCCTCGACCGGCCTCACCAGCCTGGGAGCGCGGGAGTACGACTCGACCACGGGTCGGTTCATCTCGGTCGACCCGGTCATCGACTTCAAAGACCCACAACAGATGCACGGGTACGCGTACTCGAACAACTCGCCGGCTACGTACACGGACCCGACAGGGCTCCGGATGTGTGTGGACGAGGACTGCGAGGTCACCTACAACCCGGTGACCAAGAAGACCTCGGGGACGGATCGCAACAAGACGCCGTCGGACGGGGCCAAGGCGCCGACCGGGCCGAGTCGGGAGGATGTTGACAAGGCGAAGAAGGTCAAGGAAAAGAAGATCCTTGACATCGTGATCGAGGCCGGCGGCCAGATTCTGCTCGAAGTCCTCGGCCTCAACGACATTCGCGACTGCGTGATGAAGGGCGACATCGGCGCCTGCGCGATGGCCGTGGTCGGGGCACTGCCCTGGGGCAAGATCTTCAAGGCGAAGAAGATCGGCGAGGCCATGGTTCGGGCCGGCAAGGCGGTGATGAACTGGTTCAGCGAGATGAAGTGGGCCCAGCGTGTCCTTGCCAAGGCTGACGAGGCGGCCGCCGCCGCGGCTCGCCAGACGGACGAGGTGGCGGATGCCGCCGCCACACAGGCTGACGAGGCGGGCGCGACCGCGGCCAGGCAGGGCGACGATGCGGCGGGAGCGGGCGATTCCTGCCCGGTTGGGAACAGCTTCACACCAGATACACCGGTGGTCATGGCAGACGGCTCGACCAAGCCGATCGAAAGCGTCGAACTCGGTGACGAGGTCCTCGCCACCGATCCCGAATCCGGCGTGACCGAGGCCCGTCCGGTCGTCGCGTTGATCGTCGGTGAGGGGTACAAGGACCTGGTCGAGGTCACGGTCGACACCGATGGAGACGCGGGCGACGCCTCGGGCACCGTGATCGCCACGGACGGGCACCCCTTCTGGGTCGAGAGTCTGGACGACTGGATCAAGGCGGCGGATCTCCAGCCGGGGCAGTGGCTCCAGACCTCGGCCGGTACCTGGGTCCAGGTCGACTCCGTTCGCCCCTTCACTCAGCAGCGCCGCGTGCACAACCTCACCGTGCAGGGCATCCACACGTACTACGTACTCGCGGCGACCACGCCGGTACTCGTACACAACTGTGGCGCCAAAGAATGGGAACCCAATCGGCCAGGCGTGCAGACCGAAGCCCAGGGCCCGCTTCCCGCGGATGCGGGGATCAAGCCAGGAGAAACGCTCCGGCAGGGCGAACATCATTACGTGGTCAAGCTGGACGGGTCACTCAGAGCGATGAAGGACTCGGACATGTTTGCCATTGATGGCAGCGCTGGGCACACGAGCCTGGCCGAGGGCAAGTCGGTCCTGATGGCGGGGACATTTCAGGTCAACGCAGCCGGTCAGATTACTGAATTCGGCAACTGGTCGGGTCACTACCAGCCCACTAACCTGCCCGGATACAGGTCGTTGGAGAGTATCGCACGGGCCGCCTTCGCAAGACACGGGCTCTCGCCGGGCAAGTGGGTGCTTGAGGAATTCGATTAGCCCGATGCCGGTAGGCTTCGAATGTCCGGGCGGGCAGCCCGGCGTCGGAAAGAGGGCTGCCCGCGGGGGTCGGGATTTTCGGTGAGGATGGCGGGTGGATTCGATCGAAGCCGGTGGGTCGGCTCTGGGGCGACCGGGGTTGGATGCCACTGACCGGCGTCAACTGCTCTATCTCGACGCCGTTCGCACAGGGGATGTCGACGCCGCGGAGCAACTCGCAAGCTCGGATGTGGGTCCCCCGCCATGGCAAGTGAAGTGGGCGAGTGCCACGGATCTTGATCCGCGACTGCACCTGAAGCTGCATGTCGGCCCCGTGCTGGCGATGACCTGGGGGGTGCACAGCCAGCGGCCGCTGATCGCGGTGTGCACGGGCGAGAATGATGAGTACGGCGGTGGTCCGCGCTATCGGTTGCGGGTATGGGATGTGCTGTCCGGCCACTCGCGTTCCCTGCCGTGCGCTGAGCCCTCGCGGTGCCTCTCGTTCGCCTTGATGGACGACGATGCGGTGCTCGTCTCGGGTCACGAGGAGGGGTGGTTGCGGATCTGGGGCGTCACGGACTCGTCGCTCCGGAGGGAGGTTGACACGGGCGACGATCACCTGGAGGAGTTGCACGTGGTGGAGTCCGGTCAGCGGACTCAGGTGGTGACCCGGGACGTGCGGGGGCGCGTCCAACGCTGGTCGCTGCACTCCGGCGAGCCGCTGGGGGTGATGGATACGCCGCCGACGTTTTCGATGTCTGCGGGACTGCTGGCCGACGGACGCCGTGTCCTGCTGACCGGAGGTGACGGCCTGTCGCTGTGGGACCTGGACGATGGTCGGCGGCTGCCTCTGCGGATACCGCAGGAGTTCAGCCGGGCGCGTGGTGTCGTGCTCTCCACGGTCGCTGGCCGGGATTGCGCGACGCTCGTCAGCGAGGTCAAGTCGGTCGCCACCTTCGATCTGGACACCGGTACACAGACGAGTGGCACCATCACCGCTCACGTCAACCGGCGCCCGGACGGGTTGATGCGAATGTGGAGTGCGCCAGACCCCCACGCGAGGCTTGCTGTGGTCTCGGGGACGCTGGCCGTACCCACCCGGTGGCGAATTCACCTGTGGAATCTGAACACGTCTCAGGAGGTGCGCCCTCCGCTGGCCGGGCCGGCCGGACAGTCCGTGGTCCAATCGGTCCGGTGGCAGGGCCGAGATCTCTTGCTCACCGGGTCCACCCATGACGGCGTGGTGGCCCTGTGGGACCTTGAGCAGCAGCCTGTCGTCCGCGCACCAGGGCACGACGAGCCGGTGAGTCGGGTCGTCTCGGTCGAGCCCGCCGACGTGGTGGTCAGCGCCGATCAGGGTGGCGCGATTATCGCACGCGACAGCGCGAGTGGTGGTTTGGTCGCCGCTCCACTCCAGACTGGGATCGAGGGCACGCAGGCGCTCGCCTCCTGGCTTGACGGTCGCGATCTCATCACGGCGACAGGCGCCGGTTCCGCCTATGTCAAAGATGGAAACCTGCGGCAATGGAACGTCAGCACCGGGGACCAGCACGCGCCGCCGATCCCCGCGCATCGTGCCTATCTGCACTGCATATCCCGGATACGGCTGCAACAGGGCGAGGCACTAGTCACGTTCGGTCCCGGGAAGATGCTCAAGATCTGGCGACTGCCCGATTGCAAGCTTGTCGCCGAGGTCGAGACCGAGGTTCTATCCAAGGTCACCGGGTTCGCGACCGGAGTTATTGACGGTAGGGCGTGGGTGGGCTTGTCCTCCTACAGTCAGCCGATGACACTGTATGCCCTGGACGATCTGACCGCGCCGCCGATTTTCATTCCCGAAGCGGGCAATGACGTGGTCCTCGATATCGTCGGTTCCCATGTCGTCGCCGCGCGCCCCGAGTACGAGCACACCGGGCTGAAGACGGTTCGTGTCTGGAAGATCTCTGGTGGCCGAATCGGACCTGATATCCATAACGCGGCAGAGATCACATCGGCGGCTGGACGGGCGTGGCCGGCGGTGTACATCGGCCGAGCGGACGGTAGCGTCGCACTGACCGATGTAGAGACGGGCCACGATCTCTGCCTTCCCATGTTGTTGCCGAGCAGGCCAAGCGTCCTTTCGGTTACCGCTGACGGAGACCTGGTCGTTGGGTTTGGAAGCGACGTCGCGCGCGTTCGTCCGCCAGTTCGTTGAGCGCCATGAGCGGATCCGAGGTGCCTCGTGTGAGAGTTCGACATCAGCGTCGAGCGGTGCGTGATGCCATAAGTTATCCCAACCTGCCCTATTTGCCAGATTTGCAGGTCTGGCTCTTGGGATTGTCGATCGTGGGACGGTGTGGTGGCCCGTGTCGTACGGGTGGCGTCCGTTCGTAGACTGGCGCCGTGACCGCACCGACGCCGATCATCGCGCCCAGCATCCTCGCCGCGGATTTCGCGCATCTCGCCGACGAGGCCAGGGTGGTCGAGTCCGCGGCCGACTGGCTGCACGTCGATGTGATGGACAACCACTTCGTACCCAACCTGACCATCGGGCTGCCGGTGGTGCAGAGCCTGCTCGCGGTCACCACGCTGCCGTTCGACGTGCACCTCATGATCGAGGACCCGAGGCGGTGGGCGCCGGCCTACGCCGATGCCGGGGCATACAACGTGACCTTCCACGCCGAGGCGTGCGACAACCCGGTGGCGCTGGCCAAGGACCTGCGTTCGGCGGGTGCGAAGGCGGGACTGGCGATCGACCGGGACACCCCGATCGAGCCGTACCTGGACCTGCTGCCGAGCTTCGACACCCTGCTGATCATGACGATCAAGGCGGGTTTCGGCGGTCAGCGGTTCATTCCCGAGCTACTGGACAAGGTCCGGGCGGCCCGCCGGCACGCGGACACCGGTCATCTCGAACTGCGGATCGAGGTCGACGGTGGGATCGCCGCCGACACCATCGAGCAGGCCGCGGCGGCCGGTGCGGACGCCTTCGTGGCCGGCACCGCCGTGTACGGCGCGGACGATCCGGCGGCGGCGATCGGCCACCTGCGCGGGCTGGCACAGCGGGCTGTGGCGCGGTCGTGAGCGTCGATCCGGTCGAGGAGCGCCAGGACGTGATCCTGGTGGTGGACGATGACGTCGACATTGCCCGTTTTGTGGAGTTCAATCTACGTCTGCACGGTTTCGACGTGCTGAAGGCCCGCGACGGCCAGGAAGCCCTCGAGATGATCGAGGAGCACCGCCCCGACCTCGCCGTGGTCGACCTGATGATGCCGCGGATCGACGGGCTCGAACTGACCCGCCGGTTGCGCGCCGACCCGATGACCTCCGCCCTGCCGGTGATCATGCTGACCGCCAAGGGCATGACCGTGGACAAGGTGCACGGCCTCACCGCCGGAGCCGACGACTACCTGGTCAAACCGTTCGACACCGCCGAGCTGATCGCCCGGGTCAGCTCCACCCTGCGCCGGAACAAGGAATTCCGGGAGGTCTCCCCGCTGACCGGCCTGCCCGGCAACAGCCGGGTCCGCCGGGAGATCACCGACCGGGTACGCAGCGGCGTCGACTACGCCGTCGGCTACGTCGACATCGACCGGTTCAAGAGCGTCAACGACCGGTACGGCTTCAGCCGGGGCGACGAGTTCATCAGCGCCCTCGCCCGGAGCCTGCACCGGGCGGTGGTCTCGGTCGGGTTGCCACCGGCGTTCCTCGGCCACATCGGCGGCGACGACTTCGTCATCGTCTGCGCCCCGGAGCAGGTACGCCCGATCACCGAGCGGGCGGTGGTCGACTTCGAGAAGACCGCCGACGAACTGTACGACCCCTCCGACGCCCAGCGCGGCTTCGTCGAGTTGAAGGACCGGCGGGGCAACGTGAAAAAGGCCCACCTGGTCACCCTCTCCATCGGGGTCTCCCTGTCGGTGCCCGAGCGGCGGTTCACCGACCCGCTCGAGGTGATCGCCGCAGCCTCGGAGATGAAGAGTCTGGCCAAGAACCAACCCGGCTCGTACGTGGCGGTCGATCGGCGCCGGGTCGAGGGCTGATCCGGGGACGCCGGAATATTCCCGCCTGATTGCGCGGGACGTGGTGATGATCAGCGCTGTGAACTAGGTCGCGTAGATGGCGATCGAGGCCCGAAACCGTGTAAGACTCACAACGTACCCACCACGCGCTGGCGGGACTCGGTGAAATTCCGAACCGGCGGTGATCCGCGGCCTCGGCCACGGTAAGCCCGCGACCCGATCGACCCTGTGTCGAGCGGTGGACCTGGTGAGAACCCAGGGCCGACGGTTGAGCGCGGGCTTCCCTGCCCGCACTCAGACAGTCCGGATGGGAGACAGCGCGCGGGACGGACAGGTCTCGGCCGGCACCCTCGGGCGCCCCGGTCCGGGACTCTGCCGGGGTCGGCTCTGCCGTCCCCGGGTTTCTCCGCCGCCGCCTGCGCCGGTCATGTGCCGGAATGCCTCCCACTCGTCGCGCGTTTGACCGACGAGCGAGGAGAGTAGGGCGCAGGACATGGTGAGCGTCTCCGCCGATGCGGCGATGCGTCGGGCGATCGAGCTGGCCGCCCGCGGCTTGGGCAGCACCAGCCCCAATCCGGTGGTCGGCTGCGTACTGCTCGACGCCGACGGCGAGTTGGTCGGCGAGGGCTTCCACGCTTACGCCGGCGGCCCGCACGCCGAGATCGTCGCGCTGGCTCAGGCCGGTGAGCGCGCCCGCGGCGGCACCGCCGTCGTCACCCTCGAACCCTGCGACCACACCGGCCGGACGGGGCCGTGCACCGGCGCGCTGATCCGGGCGGGGGTGGCCCGGGTGGTGATCGGGGTGGCGGATCCGAACCTGGTCGCCTCCGGTGGCGCGGAAACCCTGCGGGCCGCCGGTGTCGAGGTGGAGATCGGGGTACGGGCCGCCGAGGCCGAAGCCGGCAACATCGCCTGGCTGACCGCCGTACGCCGGGGCCGCCCGTACGTCATCTGGAAGTACGCCTCGACCCTCGACGGGCGCTCCGCCGCCGCCGACGGCACCAGCATGTGGATCACCTCCGAGGCCGCCCGGATGGACGTGCACGCCCTGCGCGGCACCGTGGACGCGGTGATCGCCGGGGTCGGCACGGTCATCGCCGACGACCCGCGACTGACCGCCCGGAACCTGCGCGACGGCAGCCTGGCCATCCGGCAGCCGCTGCGGGTGGTGGTGGACAGCTCCGGTCGTACCCCGGCGGATGCCCGCGTGCGCGACGGCGCCGCCCGCACCTGGGTGGTGACCACCGCGGACCTCGGCGCCAACAAGGACGACCGGGTCGACCTGGAGGCCCTGCTCGCCGAGCTGTACCGGCGCGGCGTCCGGGCCGCGCTGCTGGAGGGCGGACCGACCCTCGCCGGCGCCTTCCTCGCCCTCGGCCTGGTCGACAAGGTCATCGGCTACGTGGCGCCGAAGCTGCTCGGCGCCGGCCCGGCCGCGCTCGCCGACGCCGGCCCCCGCACCATCTCCGAGGTCATCGACCTCGATTTCGTCGACATCACGCAGGTCGGCCCCGACCTGCGGATCACCGCGCTGCCCCGGAAGAGGGAGGGCTGAGACATGTTCACCGGCATTGTCGAGGAACTGGGCGAGGTCGTGAAACTGACCGACACGGGTACGGACTCCGCGCTGATCGCGGTACGCGGCCCGGTCGTCACCTCGGACGCCAAGCACGGCGACTCGATCTCGGTCAACGGCGTCTGTCTGACCGTGGTGGACGTCGGTGGTGACGTGTTCACCGCCGACGTGATGGGGGAGACTCTGAACCGGTCCTCCCTCGGCGCGCTGCGCGCCGGCGACCCGGTCAACCTGGAACGGGCGGCGACGCTCGGCACCCGGCTCGGCGGGCACCTGGTCCAGGGCCACGTCGACGGGGTCGCCGAGATCATCGGCCGGGAACCGGCCGAGCAGTGGGAGACGGTCCGGTTCTCGTTGCCGGCCGGCATCGCGCGTTACGCGGTGGAGAAGGGCTCCATCACCGTCGACGGAGTGTCCCTGACCATCTCGGAGATCGGCGACGACACCTTCGCCGTCGGCCTGATCCCGACCACGCTCAAGCTCACCACGCTGGGGCACAAGAAGATCGGCGACCCGGTCAACCTCGAGGTGGACGTCGTCGCCAAGTACGTCGAGCGGCTACTCGGCACCGGAAAGGCCATGTCATGAGCGAGTCGAGCGTCATCGAATCGGATTTCGTGCAGACCGAGACCGAGGTCGACACCGAATCGGCACCGGACAGCGGCTCCGCCCCCGTCTTCGCCCCGATCGAGGAGGCGATCGCGCAGATCGCGGCCGGACGGCCGGTGGTCGTGGTCGACGACGCCGACCGGGAGAACGAGGGCGACCTGATCTTCGCGGCGGAGCTGGCCACCCCGGAACTGCTGGCCTTCACCGTCCGGTACACCTCGGGTTACATCTGCGCCCCGATCACCGAGCAGGAGGCCGACCGGCTCGAACTGCCGCCGATGTACCACACCAACCAGGACCGGCGGGGCACCGCGTACACGGTGACGGTGGACGCCCGCGAGGGTGTCACCACCGGCATCTCGGCCGCCGACCGGGCGCACACCATCCGGCTGCTCGCCGACCCGGCGACCCAGCCGACCGACCTGGCCCGACCGGGGCACGTGGTGCCGCTGCGGGCACGGGCCGGTGGGGTGCTGCGCCGGGCAGGACACACCGAGGCCGCGATCGACCTGACCCGGCTCGCCGGGCTGCGGCCCGCCGGTGTGCTCTGCGAACTGGTCAACGACGACGGCACCATGATGCGCCTGCCCGACCTGGAGAAGTTCAGCGCCGAGCACGGGCTGACCCTGATCAGCATCGCCGACCTGATCGCGTACCGGCGGCGGACCGAGAAGCAGGTCCACCAGGATGCCGAGGCGCAGCTACCCACCCCGTACGGGCTGTTCAAGGCGTTCGGCTACACGGTCGACAACGACGCAGCCGAGCACGTCGCGCTCGTCTACGGCGACCTCGCCGACGGGCAGGACGTACTGGTCCGGGTGCACTCCGAGTGCCTCACCGGGGACGTGTTCGGCTCCCTGCGCTGCGACTGCGGGCCGCAGTTGCAGGCCGCCCTGGCTCGGGTGGCGCAGGAGGGCCGCGGGGTGGTGCTCTACGTACGCGGGCACGAGGGGCGCGGCATCGGCCTGGTGCACAAGCTCCAGGCGTACCAGTTGCAGGACCAGGGCCGGGACACCGTCGACGCCAACCTGGACCTGGGCCTGCCGGCCGACGCCCGCGACTACGGCACCGGTGCGCAGATCCTCTACGACCTGGGCGTACGTTCCATGCGGCTGCTCACCAACAACCCGGCCAAGCGGGCCGGGCTGGAGGGTTACGGGCTGACCATCACCGGGCGGGAGGGCCTGCCGGTGCGGGCCACCCCGGAGAACGTCCGCTACCTGCGGACCAAGCGGGACCGGATGGGCCACCTGCTGGGTGAGCTCGACGGGATCACGGAAGGATCGGCGTAACGATGGCTGGTTTCGGGGAACCGGGAGTGACCGCGGTGGACGCCGCAGGGCTGACCGTCGGGGTGGTGGCGGCCCGCTGGCACGCCGAACTGACCGACCACATGGTCGAGCGGGCGGTGGCCGCCGCGGAGGCGTCCGGCGTCCGGGACGTACGGGTGGCCAGGGTCGCCGGCTCCGTGGAGCTGCCGATCGTGGCCCAGGCGTTGGCCCGCGACTGCGACGTGGTGGTGGCGCTCGGCGTGGTGATCCGTGGCGACACCGCCCACTTCGACTACGTCTGCCGTTCGGTCACCGACGGGCTGACCCGGGTCGCGCTCGACGCCGGCAAGCCGGTCGGGCAGGGCGTACTCACGGTCAACAATCTCGAACAGGCGCGGGACCGGGCCGGTCTGCCCGGTTCGGCCGAGGACAAGGGCTGGGCCGCGACCGTCGCCGCCCTGGACGCCGCGCTGGCGATCCGGGGGCTGGGCAAGCGTACGGTCCCGGTCGGTTTCGGCGGCTGATCCGCCCGCCCCACGTACGCCGGGTTCAGAGCCGGCCGGCCTCGATGATCCGCCGCAGGAACTGGCGGGTACGCGGCTCGGTCGGCTCGCCCAGCACCCGCGCCGGTGGCCCCTGCTCGATCACCCGGCCGCCGTCGAGGAAGCAGACCCGGTCGGCGACGTCACGGGCGAAACCCATCTCGTGGGTGGCCAGCACCATCGTCATCCCGTCCGCCTTCAGCTCCCGGATCAGGCTCAGCACCTCACCCACCAGTTCCGGGTCGAGCGCCGAGGTGACCTCGTCGAGCAGCATCAGCCGGGGCGAGTTGACCAGCGCCCGGACGATCGCCACCCGCTGCTGCTGCCCGCCGGAGAGCCGGTCCGGATAGTCCCGCGCCTTGTCGGCCAGGCCCACCCGGTCGAGCAGCTCACGGGCCTGCGCCTCGGCGTCGGCACGGGTACGCCGGTGCACCCGCAGCGGCGCCAGGGTGATGTTGTCCAGCACGCTCAGGTGCGGGAACAGGTTGTACGACTGGAACACGATGCCGATCCGGCGGCGTACCCGGTCGGGGTCGATCCGGGGGTCGGTGATGTGCTCGCCGTCCAGGTGAATCGTGCCGTCGTCGATCTCCTCCAGCAGGTTCAGGCAGCGCAGCAGCGTCGACTTGCCCGAGCCGGACGCCCCGATCAGGGCAACCACCTCGTGTTCGGCCACGTCCAGGTCGAGCCCGTCGAGGACGGTCCGCCCGCCGAACGACTTCCGCAGCCCCCGGCAGGACAGCAGACCGGCCGCCGGCTCGACGGACGGCTGCGGGGTCGGGGTGGTGCGGTCGGTCAGTGTCATGTCAGTGCCCCGCCTGCCGGCGCGCGGCCCGTAGCGTCACCCAGTCGGTCACCGCGATCAGCGGGATCGCGAGCAACACGAAGAGCACCCCGGCCACGATGTACGGGGTGTAGTTGAAGTGTTCGGCGGTCTGGATCTGGGCTGCCCGTACCGCGTCGATCGGACCGGCCAGGGAGACCAGCCCGACGTCCTTCTGCAGCGCCACCACGTCGTTGAGCAGCGGTGGGGCCACCCGGCGGGCGGCCTGCGGCAGCACCACGTGCCGCATGGTCTGCCGGTAGGTCAGCCCGAGGGAGCGGCCGGCGGCGAACTGGCTCGGGTGCACCGACTCGATGCCGGCCCGGAACACCTCCGCCAGGTAACCGCTGTACGTGATCACCAGCGCGCACCCGCCGAGCACCAGCACCGGCGGCATGCCCTGCAACCGCAGCCCCGGCACGCCGAGGGTGAACACGTACAGGACGATGATCAGCGGCAGCCCGCGGAAGGTGTAGGTGTAGCCGGTGGCCAGCGCCCGGACCGGGAAGAAGACCGGTCCGCGCAGGGTTCGCAGCAGCGCCACGACCAGGCCCAGGGCCAGCGCTCCGAGGGCACAGAAGAAGAGCAGCCGGACGTTGAGCCAGAGCCCGGTGAGCACGTCCGGCAGGGCCGCGCGGGCGATGTCCAGGTCGAGGAAGGACTGCCGTACGCGGGCCCAGCCGGGCGACCCGGTGACCGCGACCACCAGCAGCGTGCCCAGCACACCGGTGGAGGCCGCGGCGACCAACACCGACCGGACCGTCTGCCGGCGCCGGTGGACGGCCCGCGCGCGGGCGATCTCGGAGGGGGCGTGGTCGAGCGGTCGGTCGTCGGTCCGGATGGGTCCGCTCACGTCAGTTCGGGTGCGCCCGCCACCTGGGCGAGCCACTTCTGCTCCAGCTCGCCGAGCGTGCCCGCCTCGCGCAGCGCGGTGACCGCACCGCCGACGCAGCCGGTCAGCCGCGATCCCTTGTCGAGCACCAGCCCGAACGTCTCCGGTACGCCGACCTGCGGCACCTGGCCGACGATCGTGGCGTCGGTGAGTTCGGCACCGGTGATGTAGAACGCGGTCGGCAGGTCCACCACCAGACCGTCGATCTGCCCGTTCTGCAACGCCTTCTTAGCGTCGTCGTTGGTGTTGAACACCTGGGGCTGCGGCCCGGGCTTGATCACGTCGGTGATCGCCTGGTAGCTGGTGGTCCCGACCTGGGCGCCGAGCTTGGCGGTCTTCAGGTCGGCCAGGGTGGTCCTACCGGCGATCTTCGACGACTTCAGCGCGATCACCGTCTGGCGGACCAGGTAGTACGGCGCGGAGAAGTCGACCGCCTGCTTGCGCTCCTCGGTGATGGAGAACTGGTTGATGTCGAAGTCGAAGTCCTTCGGCCCCGGTGCGATCGCGTTCTCGAACTTGACCCTGTTCCAGACCACGTCGGTACGGGCGTACCCGAGCCGTTCCGCGACCGCGTACGCGACCGCCGCCTCGAAGCCCTCGCCGTTGTCCGGCTTGTTGTCCCTGAACCACGGCTCGTACGCCGGGTCGTCGGTGCCGATGGTCAGCTTGCCCGGCGTCTTGGTGGTGAGCGTTTCCTTCGCACAGGACGCGGCGGCGGGCTGGGAGGGAGTCGGTTCCACTTCCTGCGGGGCGCAGCCGGCGAGGGCGGCGAGAAGGGCGGTCGCGGCCCCGAGGGCGACCGGCACCGTACGGCGAGCCATGGCCGACAGCATAGGCGCAGGCGGGAACCCGTCCATACAGTGCCCCACCACATTGGTAGGGATTACCGGTCCGCCTGTTGCGGGCATCGGTCGGCTTCTGGCGGCACGCTGGCGTGTCCCTCCGTCCGGGCGTAAACCGGAACCAGGACCCGCGCGTCGGCCCCGGGTGACCATCCGTTGGCCGACGCGCCCGGCGGGAGGAGCATGCCGTACCCGCGGGCACCGCAGTCGGGGGCGGACGAGGAGGTCACCCACCTCTTCGTCGTCCACTACCGCCCGCTGGTCCGGCTCGCCGTGCTGCTCCTGCACGACCTGGGCACGGCCGAGGAGATCGTGCAGGACGCGTACGTGGCCCTGCACCGGCGTTGGCCGTGCCTGCGCGACTCCGACCGGGCGCTGACGTACCTGCGGGTCACGGTGGTCAACCGGTCCCGGTCGGCGCTGCGCCACCGCCGGGTGGTCCAGGCCCACCTGGCGACCGCCCGGCCGGGACCGGACGCACCGTCCGCCGAGGCCGGGGCACTCGACCTGCTCCGGTACGACACGGTGCTGGCCGCGCTGCGGGCACTGCCCACCCGGCAGCGGGAGGCGATCGTGCTGCGCTACTACGCCGACCTGTCGGAGGCGGAGACCGCCGACCTGATGGGGCTGAGCCGGGGCGCGGTCAAGAGCCACACCGCCCGGGGCGCCGCGGCGCTGCGCCGGACACTCGGGGCGGGTCGGCCGGCCGACCGGTCCACCTGATGGCCGCCGACCGACCCGGCGCGCCACCCGGCGTCGGGAGGCTGCGAGAATCCGATTCCGTGAAGACGTTCGAAGAGCTGTTCGCCGAGCTGCAGGCCAAGGCCGCCGCCGGCACTCCGGGCTCGGCGACGGTGGCCGCCCTGGAACGCGGCGTGCACGCGATCGGCAAGAAGGTCGTCGAGGAGGCGGCCGAGTCGTGGATGGCGGCCGAGCACGAGGGCCCCGAGCGTGCCGCCGAGGAGATCTCCCAACTGCTCTACCAGGCCCAGGTGCTGATGCTCGCCACCGGACTGGAGCTCAAGGACGTCTACCGACATCTCTGAGGTGCCACGCCCCCGATTCAACGGTCGAACCCTGATCCGCACCGATCGAAGGAGCACCTCACGATGCTGCGCATCGCCATCCCCAACAAGGGCACCCTGTCCGCTCCCGCCGCGCAGATGCTGCGCGAGGCGGGCTACCGCCAGCGCACCGACCCGAAGGACCTGGTCTGCCGGGACGAGCCGAACGATGTCGAGTTCTTCTACCTGCGTCCCCGTGACATCGCCACCTACGTCGGTTCCGGCGATCTCGATCTCGGCATCACCGGCCGGGATCTGCTGATCGACGCCGGCAGCCCGGCCGAGGAGGTGCTCGACCTCAACTTCGGCGGCGCCACCTTCCGGTTCGCCGCCTCACCGGAGACCATCACCTCGGCCGACCAGATCGGTGGGCGGCGGATCGCCACCGCGTACCCCGGGGTGGTGGAGCGCCACCTGGTCGAGCACGGCCTGAAGGCGGACGTGGTCCGGCTCGACGGCGCGGTCGAGAACGCGGTCCGGCTCGGCGTCGCCGATGTCGTCGCCGACGTGGTGGAGACCGGTGCCACCCTGCGCCAGGCCGGTCTGGTGATCATCGGGGAGCCGATCCTGCGCTCCTCGGCGGTGATGATCCGCCGGCTCGGTGCCCCGGCGCACAACCAGGCGGACCAGTTGCTGCGCCGGTTGCACGGGGTGCTGGTCGCCCGTCGGTACGTGATGCTCGCCTACGACGTCCGCGCCGACCTGCTCGACCGGGCCACCGCGCTGACCCCCGGCATCGAGTCGCCGACCATCTCGCCGCTGCACCGGGAGGGCTGGGTGGCGGTCCAGGCCATGGTGCTGCGCAGCGACGTACACCGGATCATGGACGAACTGTACGATCTCGGCGCCCGGGCGATCCTGGTCACAGACATCCACGCCTGTCGCCTGTGAGGCTCGCCGGGTGAGGATCTTCCCGCCCTGGTTGGCGCTCGGACTGGCGGTGCTCGGCGGGGTCGGTTCGGCGGTGCAGAGCGCGGCGAACGCCGAACTCGGCGCCCGGGTCGGCAACCCGGCCATGGGCGCGGTGGTCAACAACGCCGGCGGGGTCGCGCTGCTCCTGGTCGGCCTGCTGGCGCTGCCGTCGATGCGAGCCGGGTTCGGCGTACTGCGCCGGGCCCGGCTGCCCTGGTGGAGCTACCTCGGTGGACTGGGCGGCGGCGGGTTCGTGGTGATCGCGACGTACGTGGTGCCGGCGCTCGGGGTGGCCGTGTTCACCATCGCCCAGGTGGCCGGCAACAGCGCCGGTGGCCTGGGCGTCGACCGGGTCGGGCTGGCTCCGGGCGGCCGGCGGGCGGTCACCGCGCCCCGGCTGCTCGGCGCGCTCCTGGGAATCGGCGCGGTGGCGTTGGCCCAGTTCGGCCGCCCGTTGGGTGAACTGGCCGTGGGACTGGTGGCGCTCGCGGCGGCCGGTGGTGTCCTGGTGGCCCTGTCGGCGGCGCTGAACGGCCGGATTTCGGCGGTCGGGGGTGCCGCCACCGGTACGGCGGTCAACTTCGCGGTCAGCACCCCGGCGATCGTCGCGGTGGCGGCGGTGGCCGGCGCGTTCGGTCGGCTCGGATCGATCCACTGGCCGACCGACTGGTACCTCTACCTGGGCGGGCCGGTCGGGGTCGGCGTCGTGGTCGCCCTGCTGGTCTGCGTACGGGCGGTCGGTGTGCTCCGTAGCGGCCTGGCCATCGTCGCCGGTCAACTCGGCGGTGCGCTGTTGCTCGACGTGCTCCGGCCGGACGGGCCGGGAGCCAGCGTGGCGGTGTTCGCCGGAGCCCTGCTGACCCTGCTCGCGGTGGTGGTCTCCGGGTGGGTGGTCCGCCCCACGGGGACCACCGGTCCGACCGGGGTGGCAGGATGATGGCCGTGACCGACTCCGATCTCGTACGGCTGCGACCGCGGCGGCTCCGGGTGATGTGCTGGGTGCTGGCACCGGCCCTGGTGGTGGTCTTCACCGCGTTGGGGCTGGCCCTGCACGGGTCGACCGGCCAGGGCACGGCCACCTTCCAGCGCGGTGACTCGTTCGCCATGATCGGTCTGGGTGTGCTCGGCGCGTTGGTGATCCTGCTCTTCACCCGGATCCAGGTCGAGGCCGACACCCGGGGCGTACGCGTGCGCAACGTGCTCGGCTCGTACAACCTGCCCTGGGAGGTGGTCCGGGCGGTGCGCTTCGATCACGGCTCGCCCTGGGCGAGCCTGGAGCTGCACGACGACGAGCTGGTCCCGATGATCGCCCTGCAGGCGGTGGACAAGGAAGCCGCCGTCGCCGGGGTACGCGCGCTGCGCGCCCTGCACGACGCCTCGCGACGGCAGCCGGCCGCTAGCTGAGCCGTTACGACCCGCCGTCCGGGGTGCCCGTTTATCGGGCTATCGGCCCGACCTGCTAACATTGGCAGGTCGACCATGCTGTCCCTCGCGGTGACAGCGGTAAAGCGGAGCGCCTGCTCCCACCCGAGTCGCCCCAGTCGGTGGCCGGGTCCGGTCAACGGCCCGGATCCTGATCCGGGTCGGACGTGTGGCTTCGTGTCGCACTGACCGGTCGAGCGGGCCCTGGCATGCGCCGGGGCCTTCTGCTTTCCGGATCGGTTCCCACCGGGGAGCCGGCCCAGGGGTCGGCACCGAAGGAGTTACCGACTCGAGGAGGCCCCATCAGCGTCGAACCACGCGTGAACGAACAGATCCGGGCACGTGAGGTCCGACTGGTCGGCCCTGAGGGTGAGCAGGTGGGCATCGTCCCGCTGGAGCGCGCTCTGCAGCTGGCCGCGGACGTCGACCTGGACCTGGTCGAGGTTGCGCCGATGGCGCGCCCGCCGGTGTGCAAGCTCATGGACTTCGGCAAGTTCAAGTACGAGAGCGCACTCAAGGCGCGCGAAGCGCGGCGTAACCAGCAGCAGACCGTCATCAAGGAGATGAAACTCCGGCCGAAGATCGACCCGCACGACTACGAGACCAAAAAGGGTCACGTGGTGCGGTTCCTCAAGGCGGGTGACAAGGTCAAGGTAACGATCATGTTCCGTGGTCGCGAGCAGAGTCGCCCGGAACTTGGCTACCGGCTCCTCCGCCGACTCGAGTCGGAGATCTCGGAGCTGGGGTACGTCGAGGCCGCGCCGAAGCAGGACGGCCGAAACATGATCATGGTTCTGGCTCCGCACCGCGCCACCAAGGCCGCCGCCACGGCAGCCAAGGCCGGCGGACCGCGCGAGCGAGACGCCGAGACGACCGAGGACGGCGAGGCGGTTGAGGCACCGTCAGTCGAACCCGCCGGCACCGCCGGCGAGTAACAGGGGAGAGACGCAACAGATGCCGAAGATGAAGAGCCACACCGGAATGGGCAAGCGGGTCAAGGTGACCGGCTCCGGCAAGATCGTCGCCCAGCAGGCTGGCCTGCGGCACAACCTGGAGAAGAAGCCCTCCAACCAGACCCGCCGGCTCACCGGCACGGTCGAGGTTGCCAAGGTTGACGCCAAGCGAATCAAGAAGCTGCTGGGCCGCTGACGCGCCCGCCACTTAACCCGAAGGAGTAGTTGAGATGGCACGCGTCAAGCGGGCTGTAAACGCCCAGAAGAAGCGTCGTACCCTGCTGGAGACCGCCAGTGGCTACCGCGGTCAGCGCTCCCGGCTGTACCGCAAGGCCAAGGAGCAGGTGCTGCACTCGATGCAGTACGCCTACCGGGACCGTCGCGACCGCAAGGGCGACTTCCGGCAGCTCTGGATCACCCGGATCAACGCGGGCGCCCGCGCCAACGGGATGACCTACAACCGCCTGATCCAGGGCCTCAAGCTGGCTGGCGTCGAGGTCGACCGCAAGATCCTGGCCGACCTGGCCGTCAACGACGCGACGGCCTTCGCCGCCATCGTCGAGGTGGCCCGTGCCGCGGTTGCGGCCGAGGGCACCGGCGGCGCGGCGGCCCAGGCCGCCTGAGTCACCGCAAAAGTTGATCGAGGCGCCCCGAATGCCGTCCGGACCGCAGGTGGGGCGCCTCGACCATGTCCGGGGTGCGGACCCGCCGCACTTCACCGCGCGTACGCCACGGGTGGTTGCCGCCCGGCGGCTGCACCGGCGCCGGGACCGGGACACCACCCGACGGTTCCTCGCCGAGGGACCGCAGGCGGTCCGGGAAGCACTCGACCGCTCCGGAGTGGTGCGGGAACTCTTCGGCACCCCGGCCGCCCTGGACCGGTACGCCGACCTCGCCGAGGTGGCCCGACGGGCCGGTCTGCCGGTCTCGCCGCTGACCGACGACGGTCTCGCCGCGTTGACCGAGACCGTCGCACCGCAGGGCCTCGTTGCCGTCTGCGACCAGTTCGACCAACCACTGCACCGGGCACTCGACCGGTCCCCGCGGCTGGTCGCCGTACTGGCCGAGATCCGGGATCCGGGCAACGCCGGCACCGTGCTGCGTACGGCCGACGCGGCCGGGGCGGGCGCGGTCATCTTCGCCGGTGACGCCGTCGACCCGTACAACGGCAAGTGCGTGCGGGCCTCGGCCGGCAGCCTCTTCCACGTCGACGTGGTCCGCTCCGAGGACCCGGCCGCGGTCGTGACCAGCCTGCGCGACGCCGGGCTGACCGTGCTCGCCGCCTCCGGTTACGGCGAGACCGACCTGGACGACCTCGCCGACGACGGCGGACTGTCCCGGCCGACCGCCTGGCTGTTCGGCTCCGAGGCGCACGGCCTGCCGGCCGAACTGGCCGCCGCCGCCGACGCCCGGGTACGGGTGCCGCTGCACGGCCGCGCCGAGAGCCTTAACCTGGCTGCCGCCGCGGCCGTCTGCCTGTACGCTTCGGCCAGAGCGATGAGGGCCCGTGAGCGCGAGGAGTGAGCCGGGTTTGCGAGCCCCGCAGTCGCGATCAAAGGGGGATCAGGGATGAGTGCCTCGATGTGCTCGTTTAGCCAGCCCGCCGGTGTCGGCGGGCGGCGGGTCTGACCCTTCCTGCTCCCTATTCCCACCGGCGGGCTGCGGCGTCGCCGCGCGTCCGTAAACTCTGATGGCCGCCGCCGAGGCAGGCCTTCCGCCGTGAGGGAGCACCCGTACGCCATGACTTACCGCAACGATCCGTACGACCCGAAACAGGTCGCCCTGCTCGACCAGGACAACCTCGACGAAGCCGTCGCCGCCGCCCGTGCGGCGTTCGCCGACGCCGCCGACCCCGACGCCCTGGCCGCCCTGCGTCACCAGCACCTGGGTGACCGGGCACCGGTCTCGCTGGCCCGCCGGGAGATCGGCGCGCTGCCGCCGGCGGCCAAGTCCGACGCCGGCAAGCGGGTCAACGAGGCCCGCCGGGCGATCGAGACGATCTACGACGAGTGGCGGGCCGAACTCCAGCGCGCCCAGGCCGAGCGGGTGCTCGCCGAGGAGCGGGTCGACGTCACCCTGCCGTACGACCGCCGCCCCCGTGGCGCCCGGCATCCGCTGACCCTGCTGATGGAGCGGATCGGTGATCTCTTCGTCGGGATGGGGTACGAGATCGCCGAGGGCCCCGAGGTGGAGTTGGAGTGGACCAACTTCGACGCGCTCAACATCCCGCCGGACCACCCGGCCCGTGGCCTGATGGACACCTTCCACGTGGACGTACCGGGGCTGGTGCTGCGTACGCACACCTCGCCGGTGCAGGCGCGGACGATGCTGGCGCGCAAGCCCCCGATCTACGTCATCTGCCCGGGGCGGGTCTACCGCACCGACGAGCTGGACGCCACCCACAGCCCGGTCTTCCACCAGGTCGAGGGGCTGGTCGTGGACAAGGGCATCACCATGGCCCACCTGCGCGGCACGCTCGACCACTTCGCCCGGTCGATGTTTGGGCAGGACGCCCGGACCCGCTGGCGGCCGCACTACTTCCCGTTCACCGAGCCGTCGGGCGAGTTCGACGTCTGGTTCCCGGAGCACCGCAACGGCCCGCAGTGGGTCGAGTGGGGCGGTTGCGGCATGGTCAACCCTCGGGTGCTGCGCGCCTGCGGGATCGACCCGGACGTCTACTCCGGCTTCGCGTTCGGCATGGGCGTCGACCGTACGGTGATGGTCCGCAACGGGGTGAGCGAGGTGCGCGACCTGTTCGAGGGGGACGTGCGGTTCACCGGCGCGCTCGGCGTCGAGGCGTGACGGGCATGCGGAATCGAACTTCGGAAGCGGTGGTCTGAGTCATGCGAGTTGCTATTTCCTGGCTGCGCGAGCACGTCGACCTGCCCGTCGACCTCAGCACCGAGGACCTGGAACGGGCGCTGGTGAACCTCGGGCTCGAGGTCGAGTCCATGGTGGACCTGCGTACCACGGTCACCGGTGCGCTGGTCGTCGGCGAGGTACGCGAGATCGAGGAGCTGACCGGCTTCAAGAAGCCGATCCGGTTCTGCCGGGTCGACGTGGGCACCGCCAACGGCACCGGTGAGCTGCAGGAGATCGTCTGCGGCGCCACGAACTTCGCCCCCGGTGACCGGGTGGTGGTGATCCTGCCCGGCGGTGTGCTGCCCGGCGGCTTCGCGATCGGCGCCCGCAAGACGTACGGGCACAACTCCAACGGCATGATCTGCTCGGTGAAGGAGCTGGGACTCGGCGACGACCACGCCGGGATCCTGGTCCTGTCGCCGGACACCGCCGTCAAGCCCGGTGACGACGCCCGCCCCGTGGTCGGGCTCGACGACGTGGTGGTCGAACTGGAGATCACCCCCGACCGGGGCTACGGCCTGTCCGTACGCGGTATCGCCCGGGAACTGTCGCACGCGTTCGGGGTGCCGTTCCGGGACCCGGCACTGGTGCCGGCACCGGGCGGGACCGAGCGGCCGGCGTACCCGGTCGAGGTCCGCGACCCGGTCGGCTGCGACCGGTTCGCCGCCCGCCTGGTGAGGGGTGTCGACCCGACCGCGCAGAGCCCGCAGTGGATGCGGCAGCGGCTCACCGTCGCCGGCATCCGGAACATCTCGCTGCCGGTCGACATCACCAACTACGTGATGCTCGAACTCGGCCAGCCGATGCACGCGTTCGACGCCGACCGGCTGACCGGCACGCTGGTGGTTCGCCGGGCGCAACCGGGGGAGAAGCTGACCACACTGGACGGCGTGACCCGGGTGCTGGACCCCGAGGACATGGTGATCTGCGACGCCGGTCAGCCCAGTCCGGTCGCCGGGGACGGCGACGGGCTGCCGATCTCGCTCGCCGCGGTGATGGGTGGGCAGACCAGCGAGGTCGTCGCCGACACCACCGACGTGCTGTTCGAGGCGGCGCACTGGCAGCCGGCGATGGTCGGGCGTACCGCGCGACGGCACAAGCTGTTCAGCGAGGCGGCCAAGCGCTGGGAGCGCGGGGTGGACCCGGCGCTGCCGCTGGTCGCCCTGGATCGGGCGGTCACCCTGCTGACCACGTACGGCGGTGGCGCGGCGGCCCCGGAGATCCTCGACTTCTCGCAGGTGAGCCCACCGGCCCCGGTCGCGCTCGACCCGGAACTGCCGACCCGGCGGATCGGGGTGGAGTACCCGACGGCGCGGGTGGTCGCGCTGTTGGAGGAGGTCGGCTGCACCGTCGTCACCGAAGCGGACCTGCTCCGGGTGGTCCCGCCGACCTGGCGGCCCGACCTCACCGGTCCGGCCGACCTGGTCGAGGAGGTCGTCCGGCTGGACGGCTACGAGCGGGTGCCGTCGGTGCTGCCGCTCGCCCCGGCGGGGCGCGGGCTCACCCAGGCACAGCGGCGGGTCCGGGCGGTCGCCCGGATGCTGGCAGAGAACGGGTACGTCGAGACGGTGTCGTTCCCGTTCGTGTCACCGGACCTCTTCGACGCGCTCGGGCTGCCGGCCGACGACACCCGTCGCCGGGCGGTCCGGTTGGCCAACCCGCTCTCCGACGAGGAGCCGTTGCTGCGTACGACGCTGCTCGGTCCGTTGCTCGGCGCGCTCAAGCGCAACCTCGGTCGGGGCGCGCGCGACCTGGCCCTCTACGAGCTGGGTACGGTCTTCGAGTCCCGCCCCGGTGCTGGCAGCCCGCCGCCGATGGGTGTCGACCACCGGCCCAGCGACGCCGAGTTCGCCGCCGCCGACGCGGTCCTGCCGCACCAGCCCCGACACGTGGCCGTGGTGCTCGCCGGTGAGGTCGAGCGCACCGGTTGGTGGGGCCCCGGCAAACCGGCCGGTTGGGCCGACGCGGTCGAGGCGGCCCGCAACGTGCTCGCCGCCGCCGGCCTGCCCGCCGACCGGGTCGAGGTACGGGCGGCGCAACGGGCGCCCTGGCACCCCGGCCGTTGTGCCGAGGTGCTGGTCGACGACACCGTGGTCGGGTACGCGGGCGAGCTGCACCCGACGACCGTCGAGGCGCTGGAACTGCCTCGCCGGACCAGCGCGATGGAACTGGACCTGGATCTGCTGCCACCGGCACCGGTGCCGGTGGCACCCCGGATCTCCGGGTTCCCGCCGGCGTTGATCGACGTCGCGTTGGTGGTGCCGGAGGAGGTCGCCGCCGCGGAGGTGCAACGGGCGTTGGCCGACGGTGCGGGGGAGCTGCTGGAGTCGCTGCGGCTCTTCGATGTCTACGCCTCGGCGCAGCTCGGGGCGGGGCGCAAGTCGCTGGCGTACAAGCTCACCTTCCGGGCGCCGGACCGGACCCTGACCGTGGAGGAGGCGGTGGCCGCCCGCGACGCGGCCGTTGCCGAGGCGGCGTCCCGGCTCGGCGCCACCCTGCGCGGCGCCTGACCCGCTTGCCGTACGTCGTGGTGGCCGGTGTGTGTGGCCGGCCACCACGACGCTGTTCCGGGCCGTGCGCAGGCTGCCGTTTCCGGTCGTTCGGGTCGGGACCGGCCAAAAATCGGCAACTGAGTGATCATCCGGTGGGCCGTATAGTATTGCGTCCCGGATCCCTTCCCTGATACCTTGGCTGCATACAAATGCGGAGGTGGGCATGGGTATCCGAGTTGCGGTCGCCGGGGCCAGTGGATATGCGGGTGGTGAACTGCTGCGTCTGATCGCCGGGCACCCCGAGTTCGATCTCGTCGCCGCCACCGCGCACAGCCAGGCGGGCACGCCCGTGTCGGCCGTGCACCCGCACCTGGTCGGACTGGACCTGGTCCTCGGCCGGACCGACCCGGACACCCTCGCCGACGCGGACCTGGTCTTCCTGGCCCTGCCGCACGGTGAGTCGGCCGCCGTGGCCGCGGCCCTGCCGGAGACGGTCAAGGTGGTCGACCTCGGCGCCGACCACCGGCTGCGCGACGGTGCCGCCTGGCACCGCTACTACGGCGGCAGCCACGCCGGCTGGTGGACCTACGGTCTGCCCGAGCTGCCCGGCCAGCGCTCCGCGATCGCGGCCTCGAACCGGGTCGCGGCCACCGGTTGCTACGCGGTGTCGATCTCCCTCGCGCTCGCACCGCTGGTCGTCGCCGGTGCGGTCGCCGCCCGGGACGTCGTGGTGGTGGCCGCGTCCGGCACCTCCGGCGCGGGCCGGTCGGCGAAGGTCAACCTGCTCGGCAGCGAGGTGATGGGCGACCTGACGCCATACAAGGTCGGGGCACACCAGCACGTGCCGGAGATCAAGCAGGCGACCGGGGCGACCAGCCTCTCCTTCACTCCGGTGCTGGCGCCGATGCCGCGCGGGATCCTCGCCACCGTCACCGCGTTGCCGGTGGGCGCCGGTGCGACCGACCCCCGTGCGGTGCTCGCCGAGGCGTACGCGGACTCGCCGTTCGTACACGTCCTGCCCGAGGGCACCTGGCCGCACACCGCCGCCACCTACGGCTCCAACTCGTGCCACCTGCAGGCGACCGTCGACGTCGACTCCGGCCGGGTGATCGTGGTGAGTGCGATCGACAACCTGGGCAAGGGCGCGTCCGGCCAGGCCGTACAGTGCGCCAACCTGATGCTCGGCCTGCCGGAGACCGCCGGCCTGCCGGTCCACGGGGTGGCGCCGTGACCGGATCGAAGATCGGCTGCGGCCTCGCCGCGCCGCACCCGAGTCAGGAGCGCCAGTCATGAGCGTGACCGCACCCCGGGGTTTCCGGGCGGCCGGCGTCGCCGCCGGACTCAAGAGCACCGGCCAGTCCGACGTCGCGCTGGTTGTCAACGACGGGCCCGACGCGACCGCGGCCGGTGTGTTCACCACCAACCGGGTCAAGGCCGCGCCCGTGCTCTGGACCGAGCAGATCATCCGTGGCGGGGTGGTCCGCGCCGTGGTGCTCAACTCCGGCGGCGCCAACGCCTGCACCGGGTCACCCGGTTTCCAGGACACCCACGCCACCGCCGAACAGACCGCGGCCAGCCTGACCGGGTCCAACGCCCGCCTCATCCTGGGCGCCGGTGAGGTGGCGGTCTGCTCGACCGGCCTGATCGGCGAGCGGCTGCCGATGGAGAAGTTGTTGCCCGGCGTCCGGGCCGCGGTGCGCGGACTGGCCCGTGACGGTGGCCTGGCCGCTGCCGAGGCGATCATGACCACCGACACCCGGTCGAAGACGACGATCGTGCCCGGCACCGGCTGGACCGTCGGCGGGATGGCCAAGGGCGCCGGCATGCTGGCCCCCGGGATGGCGACCATGCTCTGCGTGCTCACCACCGACGCGGTGGCCGGCTCGGAGGCGCTCGACACCGCGCTGCGGGCCGCCTGCCGGGTGACCTTCGACCGGGTCGACTCCGACGGCTGCATGTCGACCAACGACACCGTGCTGCTGCTGGCCAGCGGCGCGTCCGGGATCGAGCCGACCCAGGCGGAGCTGACCGCCGCGGTGACCTCCGCCTGCCACGACCTGGCCCAGCAGCTCATCGCCGACGCGGAGGGCGCCACCAAGCAGATCGCGATCGACGTGACCGCCGCCGCGTCCGAGGACGACGCGGTCGAGGTCGGCCGGTCGGTGGCCCGGAACAACCTGGTCAAGACCGCCCTGTTCGGCAACGACCCCAACTGGGGGCGCATCCTGGCCGCGGTGGGCACCACCGGCGCCACCTTCGAGCCGGACAGGATCGACGTCGCGGTCAACGGCGTTTGGGTGTGCCGTTCCGGGGCCGCCGCCGAGGACCGGGCCAAGGTCGACCTGGCCGCCCGCGACGTGACCATCCAGGTCCGGCTCAACGCCGGTGCCGAGGGCGCCACGATCTGGACCAACGATCTGTCGCACGCCTACGTGCACGAGAACTCGGCGTACTCGTCATGACGGTCGACACCTCCGCGGCGGGCAACGGCGGCTCGGCGACCGGCGGCGCGCTCTCCCGCGACCTGAGTCAGGCGCAGGTCAAGGCCGCCGCCCTGATCGAGGCACTGCCCTGGCTGGCCCGCTTCTCCGGCGCCACCGTCGTGATCAAGTACGGCGGCAACGCGATGGTCAACCCCGAGTTGCAGCGGGCGTTCGCCGCCGACATGGTGTTCCTGCGGTACGCCGGACTGCGCCCGGTCGTGGTGCACGGGGGTGGCCCGCAGATCTCGTCGATGCTGGGCCGGCTCGGCATCGTCAGTGAGTTCAAGGGCGGCCTGCGGGTCACCACACCCGAGGCGATGGACGTCGTCCGGATGGTGCTGGTCGGTCAGGTCGGGCGGGAACTGGTCGGGCTGATCAACGAGCACGGCCCGTTCGCGGTCGGCCTCTCCGGCGAGGACGCCCGGCTGTTCACCGCGGTCCGCCGTCCGGCCTACGTGGACGGCGAGGCGGTCGACATCGGCCAGGTCGGTGACGTCGACGCGGTCAACGTCGACGCGCTGACCGACATCCTCACCGCCGGCCGGATCCCGGTCATCTCCACCGTGGCGCCCGACGTCGACGGCGTGCTGCACAACCTCAACGCCGACACCGCCGCCGCCGCACTGGCGGTGGCCCTGCACGCACGCAAACTCGTCGTCCTCACCGACGTGCCGGGGCTGTACGCGAACTGGCCGGACACCTCCAGCCTGATCTCCGCACTCACCGCCGACGAGCTGGACGAACTGCTTCCCAGCCTGGAGTCCGGCATGGTGCCGAAGATGGAGGCGTGCCTGCGCGCGGTGCGCGGCGGCGTCCCGGCGGCGCACGTGGTCGACGGCCGGGTGGCGCACTCGACCCTGCTGGAAGTCTTCACCTCGGAAGGATTCGGAACCATGGTGAGCTCGTCATGACGTCACTGGTCGACCGCTGGTCGCAGTCCATGATGGACAACTACGGCACCCCGTCCCTGGCGCTCGTCCGCGGCAACGGCGCGGTGGTCGTCGACGAGGCGGGCCGCGAGTACGTCGACCTGCTCGGCGGGATCGCCGTCAACGCCCTCGGCCACGCCCACCCGGCCGTGGTCGCCGCGGTGTCGAAGCAGGTCGCCACGCTCGGCCACGTCTCCAACCTCTTCGTCGCCGAGCCACCGGTGGCGCTGGCCGAGCTGCTGCTCGCCCTCGCCGGTCGGCAGGGGCGGGTCTACTTCGCCAACTCCGGCACCGAGGCGAACGAGGCCGTCTTCAAGCTGTCCCGCCGGACCGGCCGTACCCACGTGGTCTCCACGGTCGGCGGGTTCCACGGCCGGACCATGGGGGCGCTGGCGCTCACCGGGCAGCCGACGAAGGCCGACCCGTTCCGTCCGCTGCCCGGCGACGTCACCCACGTCCCGTACGGCGACGTGGCCGCGCTCGAGGCCGCCGTCACCGACGACACGGCCATGGTGATCCTCGAGCCGATCCAGGGCGAGAGCGGCGTGGTTGTCCCCCCGGCGGGTTACCTGACCGCGGCGCGGCGGATCACCTCGGCGCACGGGGCGCTGCTGGTCCTCGACGAGGTGCAGACCGGCATCGGCCGGACCGGACACTGGTTCGCCCACCAGGCCGAGGGCGTCGAGCCGGACGTGGTCACCCTGGCCAAGGGGCTCGGCGGTGGGCTGCCGATCGGTGCCCTGATCGCCTTCGGCGCGGCCGCCGACCTGCTCGGTCCGGGCACCCACGCCAGCACCTTCGGCGGCAACCCGATCAGCTGCGCCGCCGCCCTCGCGGTTGTCTCGACCATCGCCAACGAGGGGCTGCTCGACCACGTCAAACGGACCGGTGAGCGGATCCGGCGCGGTGTCGAGGCACTCGGGCACCCGCTGGTGGCCGAGGTCCGCGGCGCCGGCCTGCTGCTCGGCCTGGTGCTGAACGCCCCGGCCGCCCCGGCGCTCGCCGGTGTGCTGCGCGACGCGGGGTTCCTCACCAACCCGGTGCAACCGAACGTGATCCGGCTCGCCCCGCCGCTGATCCTCACCGCCGAGCAGGTCGACGCGTTCCTCGCCGCACTACCGGCCGCGCTCGACGCCGTCACCCCGCCGACCGAAGCGTCGGACGGTCCGGTGGCCGCCGACGCGTCAGTCACCCCGGCGGTGACCTCGTGATCCGTCACTTCCAGCGCGACGACGACCTCAGCCCCGCCGAGCAGGCCGAGGTGCTCGACCTGGCCGCGACACTGAAGGCCGACCGGTTCGGCGCCCGGCCACTCGCCGGCCCCCGTGCCGTCGCCGTGCTGTTCGACAAGCCGAGCCTGCGTACCCGGATCTCCTTCGACGTGGGCATCGCCGAACTCGGCGGGCACCCGATCATCGTGGACACCCAGGCCACCCACTTCGGCCGGGGCGAGTCGCTCGCCGACGCCGGGCAGGTGCTGTCCCGCTACGTCAGCGCCATCGTGCTGCGTACGCACGGCGACGCCCGGCTGGCCGAGCTCGCCAGCGGGGCGTCCGTGCCGGTGGTCAACGCGCTCACCGACGGGTTCCACCCCTGCCAGCTCCTGGCCGACCTGCTCACCATCCGGGAGCGGTGCGGTGGCACGGCCGGCCGGATCCTGACCTACGTCGGCGACGCGGCGAACAACATGTCGCACTCGTACCTGCTCGCCGGTGCCACCGCGGGCATGCACGTACGGGTCGCCGGTCCGCCCGGCTACGACCCGTCCCCGACGGTGGTGAGCCGGGCCGCCGAGATCGCCGCCTGGACCGGTGGTTCGGTGCAGGTGCTCCGCGACCCGCACGAGGCGGTCGACGGCGCGGACGTTGTCGCCACCGACACCTGGACCTCGATGGGGCAGGAGGGCGACGGTCGGGACCGGCTCACCCCGTTCTGGCCCTACCAGGTCAACAAGGCGCTGCTCGCCGCCGCCGCGCCGGAGGCGATCGTGCTGCACTGCCTGCCTGCACACCGCGGTGAGGAGATCACCGACGAGGTCCTCGACGGCGCGCAGAGCGCGGTCTTCGACCAGGCCGAGAACCGGCTGCACGCACAGAAGGCGCTGCTCTCCTGGCTGGTGAGCGCCGCGACCGGAACCGGTTCGGCGGCACCGACCGCGCCGGCCTCGGCGAGCGCCGGGAACGTGGCGTCATGACCAGCCCGCTCACCCGGACCGCCCGGCATGCCCGGATCGTGGAGCTGATCCGCGAACAGCCGATCCGCTCCCAGACCGAGCTGGCCGAGCTGCTCGCCGGCGACGGGGTGCAGGTCACCCAGGCCACCCTCTCCCGTGATCTGGACGAGCTGGGCGCGGTCAAGGTGCGCGGCGGCGACGGCCCGGCCGTCTACCTGATTCCCGAGGACGGCAAGCGGCCGCTGCGCGACGCCGAGCAAGCCCCCGCGCGCCTGGTCCGACTGCTGCGCGAGCTGCTCACCGGCGTCGACTCCAGCGGCAACATCGCCGTCCTGCGTACCCCACCGGGCGCGGCGCAGTTCCTGGCCAGCGCGTTGGACCGGGCCGGGCTGCCCGAGGTGGTCGGCACCATCGCCGGCGACGACACCATCCTCGTGGTGGCACGCGAGGCCACCGGCGGCGCGGCGCTGGGGGAACAGCTCTCCGGGTGGGCGGCGAGCCAACCCGGACTACCGATCGTCGACCAGAACCGACCGGGACTCGGCGGCCAGCCGACGTGGGTCGTGGATTCACCAATGTTGAAAGGAGCAGCACACCATGACTGAGCGCGTTGTTTTGGCGTACTCCGGGGGACTCGACACCTCGGTTGCCATTCCTTACCTGGCCGAGCAGACCGGCGCCGAGGTGATCGCGGTGGCGATCGACGTGGGCCAGGGCGGCGAGGACATGAACGCGATCCGGCAGCGGGCCCTGGACTGCGGTGCGGCCGAGTCGGAGGTGGTCGACGGCCGCGAGGAGTTCGCCGCCGACTTCTGCCTGCCGGCATTGCGGGCGAACGCGCTCTACATGGACCGGTACCCGCTGGTCTCGGCGCTCTCCCGGCCGCTGATCGTCCGGCACCTGGTCGAGGCGGCCAAGAAGTACGGCGGGACGATCGTCTCGCACGGCTGCACCGGCAAGGGCAACGACCAGGTCCGCTTCGAGGTCGGCATCGGTGCGCTCGCCCCCGACCTGAAGGTCCTCGCGCCGGCCCGTGACTTCGCCTGGACCCGGGACAAGGCGATCGCGTACGCCGAGGAGAAGGGGCTGCCGATCGACGTCACGCACAAGTCGCCGTACTCGATCGACCAGAACCTGTGGGGGCGTGCGGTCGAGACCGGGTTCCTCGAGGACATCTGGAACGCGCCGACCGAGGACGTCTACGCCTACACCGCCAACCCCGCCGAGCCCCGCGACCCGGACGAGGTCGTGATCACCTTCGAGGCCGGGGTCCCGGTGGCCATCGACGGTGAGACCGTCACCCCGTACCAGGCGATCCTGGAGCTGAACCGGCGGGCGGGCGCCCAGGGCGTCGGCCGCCTCGACATGGTCGAGGACCGGCTGGTCGGCATCAAGAGCCGCGAGGTGTACGAGGCACCGGGAGCCATTGCGCTGATCGTGGCCCACCAGGAGCTGGAGAACGTCACCGTCGAGCGCGACGTGGCCCGGTTCAAGAAGGGCGTCGACCAGCGTTGGGCCGAGCTGGTCTACGACGGCCTCTGGTTCTCCCCGCTCAAGCGGGCACTGGACGCCTTCATCGACGACACCCAGCAGCACGTCTCCGGCGAGGTGCGGCTCACCCTGCACGGCGGTCGCGCGGTGGTCACCGGCCGGCGTTCCGACGCCAGCCTCTACGACTTCGGCATGGCCACCTACGACACCGGCGACACCTTCGACCAGTCGCTCGCCAAGGGCTTCGTGCAGCTCTGGGGCCTGCCCAGCCGCCTCGCCACCGCCCGGGACACCCGGTTGGGTGGCTCTGCACAGTGACGTTCAAAATAGCGGGCGTGGACGACAAGAGCCTGACCGAGAACAGCGCCGGCACCAACCGCACCAGCCTGTGGGGCGGCCGGTTCGCCGGTGGCCCCGCCGAGGCACTGGCGCGCCTCTCGGTCAGCGTGCAGTTCGACTGGCGCCTCGCTCCGTACGACCTGGCCGGCTCCCGTGCCCACGCTCGGGTGCTGGCCGGGGCGGGACTGCTCGACCCCGACGAACTGGGGCAGATCCTCGCCGCCCTGGACGACCTGGAGGCCGCCTGCGCCTCCGGGGCGTTCCGGCCCACCGTCGACGACGAGGACGTGCACACCGCACTGGAGCGGGGGTTGCTGGAGCGGCTCGGCAGCCTCGGCGGCAAGCTCCGGGCGGGCCGGTCCCGCAACGACCAGGTCGCCACCGACCTGCGGCTCTACCTGCGCGACCACGCCCGTGGTGTGGCCGCCCGGCTGGTCGAGCTGGCCGACGCCCTGACCGAGCAGGCCGGACGACACCTGGACACGCCGGCACCCGGCATGACCCACGTGCAGCACGCCCAGCCGGTCGCCTTCGGGCACTGGCTGCTGGCGCACGTCCAGCCGCTGCTGCGTGACCTCGAACGGCTGCGCGACTGGGACCACCGCACGGCGGTGAGCCCGCTCGGTGCCGGCGCGCTGGCCGGCTCCGGCCTGCCGCTGGACCCGGTGGCGGTGGCCAAGGAACTGGGCTTCCGGTCCTCGTTCGCCAACTCCATGGACGCGGTCGCCGACCGGGACTTCGTCGCCGAGTTCCTCTTCATCACGGCGATGATCGGCGTGCACCTGTCCCGCCTCGGCGAGGAGGTCGTGCTCTGGACCTCCCAGGAGTTCGGCTGGGTGGAACTGGACGACTCCTTCGCCACCGGTTCGTCGATCATGCCGCAGAAGAAGAACGCGGACATTGCCGAGCTGGCCCGGGGCAAGTCGGGCCGGCTGGTCGGCGGTCTGGTGGCGGTGCTGACCATGCTCAAGGGTCTGCCGCTGACCTACGACCGCGACATGCAGGAGGACAAGGAGCCGGCGTTCGACGCGGTGGACACGTTGCAGCTCCTGCTGCCCGCCCTCGCCGGCATGATCTCCACCATGACGGTCCGGGTCGACCGGCTCGCCGCCGCCGCCCCGGTCGGCTACTCCCTCGCCACCGAGGTTGCCGACTGGCTGGTCCGCAGAGGCGTGCCGTTCCGTGACGCGCACGAGGTCACCGGTCGTCTGGTCGCCCTCTGCGTGGCTCGGGACTGCGCCCTGGACGAGGTCTCCGACTCCGATCTCGCCCTGGTCAGCGAGCACCTCAACCCCGAGGTCCGCAGCGTGCTGTCGGTCCGTTCGGCGCTGGCGGCCAGGACCACGCCCGGTTCCACCGGCCCCGGTCCGGTCGCCGACCAGCTCGCCGCCGCCACCGAGCAGCTCGACGGGTGGCGCCGTTGGGCGATCGAGCAGGTCGTCCCGCGCTGAGCGAAGGTCGTCCCACGCTTGAACGGCCAGCCCCTGCCGGGGCCGGCCGCAAAATGGGCAACCCGCAGGATGGGCAACCCGTGGTCCGGATCGACAACAGCGGCGTTGTAGCGTCACCACCCGGACCGGCCTCAGGGCCGGTCCGGGTGGCCTGACCGCATAACCTCGCCCGTATAAACGAGCGGTACGAGCGGTACGACTGGTTCGACGGTACGACTGGTTCGACGACCGGCGCAAGCACTGGCGGCGGGACAGTGCCCGGCCGGTCATCGTCGAGGTCTTCCGACCCGAGGCCGACGGTCCGCGCCCGACGATCCTGCTCTCGCACGGCACCGGCGGCGATCCGGCGAACACCGAGGTGCGAGCTGCCGTGATCGCCGACTCGGTCACCTTCTTCAGCACCCACCTCGGCCATCCCCGACCCTGATCAGGGCTTACCGGCCGGGTTCCTCCCGTACGGAGGACGGCGGCTCGACGCCGCTGCGAGGCAGGGCCGAGACCCGTACGAGCGCGTCCAGTTGGCCGAGCGGGGTGCCGTCACGGGCGAGTTGCTGCCCGCTGACCCAGACCCACTCGTCGTCGTAGTAGCTGGACAGGTCGTCGCGTACCGACTCGACCCGCAGGAACAGGGTGAAGCCGCCGTAACGCCAGTCCTCCTTGGCCAACCGCAACACCGTGCCAGCCGGTACGTGTGGTGGGGCGGGCGTCGCGTCCATCAGAACCGCCGGGTCGCGGCGTTGCGCCGTACGCCCAGGGCCGAGCAGGCGGGGCAGCTCAGGCTGCTGCCGCAGGCGGCGCACCAGCGTCGGGAAGCCCGGTACGCGTACAGGCCGGCGATGAAGCCCACCGTCATGCCGCTGATCGCTGTCACGGTGACGAGCACGACAAGCCCTCCGTCCATCGACCGGAACCGGCGGCGCGGGGCACCGCCGAGGGTATTGGCGACAGAAGGTAACAATGCGGGTAACACGCCGTGAGCTGCAAGGTTTCGTCACCGGATACCGAGCGAGTGAGTCGTTCGCGCCGTGAATCATCTCCATTCGCTCACGTCACGCGGTTCGGTGTCGGCCCCGTTCGCCCCGACACCCACCAGGTCGGTGGCGGGGGCGGTGGGTACCGCCGACCCCGGCTGTGCTGTGCTGATCGGGTGATCGACCGCACGCGTACCGACCTGGCGACGTTGCTGGCCGGGCCGTTGGTTCCGGCGGCGCGCGGGCTGCTGAACTGCACGCTCTCCGCCGGCGGCGTCACGGTCCGGCTCACCGAGGTCGAGGCGTACGCCGGGACCGGCGGGGACGCCGCCTCGCACGCGCACCGGGGCCGTACGCCCCGCAACTCGGTGATGTTCGGTCCGGCCGGGTACGCCTACGTCTACTTCACCTACGGCATGTACTGGTGCATGAACGTGGTGACCGGTACCGAGGGGGAGGCGTCGGCCGTACTCCTGCGGGCGGGTGAGGTGGTCGACGGGCTCGACCTGGCCCGGAGCCGGCGCACCGCCGTACGCCGAGATCTTGATCTTGCTCGTGGGCCGGCCCGGCTCTGTGCGGCGCTCGGAGTCGACCGCGCGGCCTACGGGTTGTTCCTGCTCGACGACGGCCCGGTACGCCTCGCGCCGCCCGCCGAACCCGTCCCGGCATCGGCGATCGCGGCCGGCCCACGGGTCGGGGTGACCGGAGCCCACGACCTGCCGTGGCGGTTCTGGCTGGCCGGCGACCCGACGGTGAGCACCTACCGCCGCCACGTCCCCCGCAAACCCTGACCCGGTCCCGCTCCCGCAAACCCCGATCCGCGCCCGCGTCGGCAAGCGTCGGACCTTTCCCGCACCCCCGCACCCCCGAACACCCGGACCCCGAACACCCGAACCCCGAACATCCGCACCCCCGCACACCCCGGCCTTCTGCGAGCCACCTGCCGCACCAGCCGCCGATGGCGGTCGCCCGGATGCGGGGGTGGCGCGGCCCGTCAAGGCTGGGGTGGCCAACGCGATGCGGCGCGGTGGCGAGGGACGGATGGAGGAGCCATGTACGACCGGAATGCGCACCACAGTGGTGGGGCGAGACGCGGCCTGGCTGTGGTGTTGGCGGCGGCGGTGGTGGCGTGGACGTTCTCTCCGGTGTCCGCCTGGTCGGACTCGGGATCGGCGGAACTGGCACTGCCGGCGCCGACCGGACCGCTCCCGGTCGGGCGGACCACCCTGCACCTGGTCGACCGGGACCGAACCGACCCGTGGGTGCCGGGCGAATTTCGTGAGCTGATGGTGTCGATCTGGTACCCGGCGAGGGGCGTACGGGGACCGCGGGCGCGGTATGTCACCGAGGCCGAATCCGGGCTGATCCTGGCCGCCCGAGAGGTGACCGGCGAGCCGGCGGACGTGCTGAGCGCCACCCGTACCCATGCCCTACTCGACGTTCCGGTGCTGTCCGGGGGGCGGCTGCCGCTGGTGGTGCTCTCGCCCGGCTTCGCCCTGCCGCGTACATCGCTGACCGGACTGGCCGAGGAACTGGCCAGTCACGGGTACGTGGTGGCCGGTATCGATCACAACTACGAGTCGGTGGCCACCACCTTCCCGGGTGGTCGGATCACCGAATGCCTGGCCGGGGACCTGGATCCGGACGGGCCGACCGTGGCCGGTGGCCGGGCCGCCGACGTGTCCTTCGCGATCGACCGGCTGACCGAGGTCGCGAGCAAGAAGCTGGCCGGGACCGGCCCGGCTTCGCACTGGTGGGGCGGTTGGCTGATCGACCCGTCCCGGATCGCGGTGGTGGGGCACTCCATGGGCGGGGCCGCCGCCGTCCGGTCGATGCTGGCCGACCGGCGGATCCGGGCCGGAGTCAACCTGGACGGGGCCTTCCAACCAACCCTTGATCGGGAACTCGACCGACCGGTTCTGATCATCGGTGCGGCGGAGCGTGGTCGGCCGCCGGAGAACCCGGACTGGACCGAAAGCTGGTCCCGGCTCACCGGTTGGAAACGCTGGCTCAGCGTGGACGACATGTCGCACACCTCGTTCACCGACTTCGCCCCGCTGGAGGAACAGCTCGGTCGTCGCCTCCAGCCGCTGCCGGCGCGGCGCTGCGTCGAAATCACCCGCGCGTACGTCACCGCCTTCCTCGACGAGCACCTGCGGGGACGCTCACCGTCGATACTCGACGGACCCACACCCGGATTCCCCGAGGTGCGCTTCTGGCACCCGTGACGTGGCCGCCGGGTCGTCCCGCCGTCAGCTCCGCCTGGTCGCCGCCCGGCTGATCTTCGAGCGGAGTGCGCGGCGGGACACCGGTCCCAGCTCGTCCACCACCTCGACCAGCACCGCGAGCTGTTCCAGCGCACCGAGCGCCTGCTGCGCCCCGGCCTCGTCCACCCCACCGTAGAGTTCCAGCCCGACAAAGGCGGCGCAGAGCGCGCGGGCCAGTCCGGGGATGTCCGCGACCTCGGCGAACGGGGAGCCGGCCAGCAGGCGGCGCAGCACCGACTCGATCTCGTCCACCCAGAGCTGCAACGCTGCGGCGGTCGGCGCGGCCAGGCGTACGTCGTGCTGCGCACCGGCAAGCAACTGGGCCAGCACCGACACGTTGCCCAGCCGGCGTTCCTCGACCTGCAACGTACGACCGACGTCGAGCAGTTCGCGCAGTGACGCGACGGTGGCGAAGCGGTCGGCGTACTGGGCGACCCGTTCGGCGGTGGCGGCCCGGCAGGCCGTGGCGAGCAGTTCGTCGACGCTGCCGAAGTGGTAGAAGATCAGCGCCTGGTTCGCCCCGGCCGCGGCGGCGATGGTCCGGGCCGAGACACCGGCGATCCCGTGTTCACGGATGGCGGCCAGCGCCCCGTCGAGCAGCCGCTGCTTCGTGCTGGACATCGCGCTCCCTCGGTTGCGGCGTACGGCGCCTCGCCAGGTGCGGTGGCGCGATCATCGCGTCGGTCACCACCTGGGCCAGCCAGCCGATCCCGGGCAGCCGGAGCAGCCAGCCGAGATAGGCCCAGCCAAGGTTGACATGCTCCAGTCCGCGCGCCACAGCGGCCACCCCGTCGGCGTGGTACCCGTCCGCCGCCTCGTAGCGGGCCCGGTACAGCGCAGCGGGGTGTGCCCCGGCCGGTGCCAGGGTCAGCCCGACCGGCCCGCGTCGACGCAGGAAGCCGGCGGTCGCCGCGCACGGTCCGCAGTCCTCGTCCAGCCAGAGCACGGCCGGGGGACCATCCGGGTACGGCGTGAGGCGCGGCCACCAGTCGCGTACCCGCCGGTGGTAGTCCCGCCACGGCTGCCCGTACCGGCCGGACAGGTCGTGGTGCTCGTGCGGGCGGGCCACCCCGTAGTTGAACGCCACCCCGACCAGTCCGGCCAGTGCCAGCGTGAGACTGCCCGTCACCAGCGCGGCGAGCAGCATCAACGGCACCATGCCGCACTGCATCGGGCTGCCGAGATAGGCGTACGGCCCGGTGCTGACCAGCCGCCGGGGCGGGTCCCAGGGGAACGGTGTACCGCCACCGCGCCGGGCGAACTCGCCCACGGCGGACAGCGCCGGCACCGCCAGCAACAGGCCCACCTGCCCGAGTACGAACAGCACCGCCGGTGGCATCCCGGTCAGCCGACCCCAGGATCCGTCACCGAGTTCGAAGGCGACGTTCGGCACCAGCCAGAGGGTCAGCCCCGTGAACACCGCCATCTGCAACGCCGTACGGGCACCGAGTCGGCGCTGCCGGGCGGTCCACCGGCCGAGCAGTTGTGCGGGCAGGGCCACGGCGAGCAGCCCGACGACCTCGCCGAGCAGCCAGTGGGGTCCGAGCACCACCAGCGGGTGCAGGGCGGGCATCGCGATCGCGTCGAGCCAGAGCAGCAGGCCCAGCGCGACCGGGACCGGGAGGATCCGGTGCAGGAGTACCGGCAGTGGTCCCCACAGGACCGCCCAGCCGAGCCAGAGGTCGACCGGGAATCCCCGGTAGGCACCGTCGACGGGCGCGAAGGCGTACCAGCCGGTGTGCAGGCTGACCTCGTGCAAACCGGCCAGCCCGACCACGGCCGTGAGGAACGCGAGCGCCGCCCCGGCCGTGGCCCGGCGACCCCCGTCGGTCCGCCGGGCCAGCAGCATCAGGACGACAGGTACGACCAGGCTGGTGTAACGGACGGCGGTCAGGCTCACCGCAGCGCCAGCATGTCGAGCAGGTGCCCGCCCCCGGAGTGCATCAGCGCGTCCTGCAGGGGTCCGAAGTACCAGGACGGGTCCAGCCCCCGCCGGTAGCCGACGGTCAGCCGGATCTCGGTGTGTTGCGCGTCCACCACCCGCCAGCGCAGCTCCGCGTCCTGCCAGGTGATCCAGCGTCCGGTGATCGAGGTGTCCTCGACGAAGGTGAAGCCGAGTCGGTCCGGCCCCGACTCGTCGACCTCGGCGAGGAGGTGGCCGCCGGGTCCGTGCGCGGAGCCGTGGTACGCGAACAGCCACCGGTCGCCGTTTTCGAGTCCGTCCCCGCTGACCCGCTGCGGCAGCGGCATTCCCAGCAGTCGCAGCGGTACGGACCGAGCCGGCGCCGCCACCGGTCCCCGGCTCAGCCGCTCGCGCACCTGCTCCGGCGTCAGCGCGACGGTACGGGTCACCACCGTGGTCTGGTCCGGGTTGATCCGGAGCTGTTCGCTGGTGCCCTCGACCCCGCCGAGCAGCAGCAGCGGCAACGGCAGCAGCGCGTACGCCCGGTTGCGATGCCTGCAGAACTCGATCAGGGTGGCGGTGCCGTGTACGACGGCGTACACCAGGGGTGCGGCCAGGACCACGCAGATGGCGCCCTCGTGCAGCACGACCGCGCTCAACAGCAGGACGATGGTGGTGACCACGAAGGTCCGGCCGTGGATGGAGCGCGCCGGCACCAGCGACAGCGTGGCCGCGAGGAGCACCGGCAGGGCGACGAAGAGCAGTGCGCTGTCGGCCCGTCCGTTCCGGACGGCGGAGACGAAGAAGGCCGCTCCGACACAGGTGATCAGGCCGGCCAGGATCCATCTGGCCCGGCTCGCCGTACGAGGCGGCCCCGGCGACGGTTCCGCTTCCCACGCCGACGGCCATCGCTCGTCGGGCCCCGGTGACGACTTCCGTTCGGTCATGACGGCTTTCCTCCCCCTGTTTGAGCGATCGCTCAAACGGCACCCTAGCCTCGTTTGAGCAATCGCTCAACTGTTGCTGTTCGGGGTGCCTCAACCCCGGTGGCGGTGGCCGGCAACGGCGGTGAAGGTGGCCGGTGGCCCGTCGAGGATCGCCGGCGGGTTGTCGTTACCACCCGGTCCGCCGGTCCACAGGGTCTTCTCGTTGTACGTCAACCGCTCGGTGCGTACGCCGTCGAAGACGTTGGCGCCCGGCGTTCCGTTGCCGATCGGCAACGATTCGGTCTCCCGGCCAACGGCCGGCCGGTCGTACCGCAGCGCGAGGGGTCGGATCCGACGTGGTGCCGGGGGAGCGCTCCGGTCCGCCCCGCATCGGCCCTCCCACCTGCGCATTGACGCCCCGCGTGCGGTTTGCGGCATCGATGGTGAGTTCCGTCGACCCGGCCCGTCCCGTCACACGGAGTTAACATTGGATGTATGGCTCGGTCAAGATAGGACGTACGGGCATTACCCCGAGCGCACAATCCGGTGTGGAGCGCAGTAGATGGGCCTAAACGCCCCGTGCTCGGCCTTGTGCGCTTGTCGATGGACTGATAGACATCCGATGTATGACGCGGGGAAACACCATCGACACAAAGGAACCGCTGCCGTGAAGCTCTTACGGGTCGGTCCACCCGGCGGCGAGCGCCCCGCCGTGCTGGCCGAGGACGGCACGCTCCTCGACCTCTCCGGTTCGATCACCGACTTCGACGGTGACTTCCTCGCCGACGGCGGCATCAACCGCGTACGCGGCCTGCTCGAACTGCGGCAGCCGCCGCTGCGCGGACGCGGGCTGCGGCTCGGCCCGCCCCTGCGCCGCCCCGGAAAGATCGTCTGTGTCGGGCTGAACTACCACGACCACGCGCGCGAGACCGGCGCGGCCGTACCCACCGAGCCAGTCCTCTTCCTCAAGGCGCCGGACACCGTCGTCGGCGCCTGCGACGAGGTGCTGGTGCCGCACGGCGGCGAGAAGACCGACTGGGAGATCGAATTGGCCGTGGTCATCGGCAGGACCGCGCGGTACCTCCCCTCCGCCGAGGAGGCGATGGAGTGCGTGGCGGGTTATGCCATCTCGCACGACGTCTCCGAGCGCGCGTTTCAACTCGAACGCGGCGGCCAGTGGGACAAGGGCAAGTCCTGCGAGACGTTCAATCCGTTCGGCCCCTGGCTGGTCACCAAGGACGAGATCCCCGATCCCGGGCACCTCGGGCTGCGGCTCTGGGTCAACGGCACGCTGCGACAGAACGGGAACACCAAGGACATGATCTTCAACGTGCCGGAGATCATCCGCTACGTCAGCCAGTTCATGACGCTCTACCCCGGCGACATCGTCAACACCGGCACCCCGGCCGGGGTCGCGCTCGGTATGCCCGACCCGAAGCCGTATCTGCGCCCCGGCGACGTCGTCGAGTTGGAGATCGACGGACTCGGTCGGCAGCGCCAGCGACTGGGGGTCGCGTGGTGAGCAGCCGCTTCGTCGCCCTGGACACGTACGACATCCGCTTCCCCACCTCGCGCGAGCTGGACGGCTCCGACGCGATGAACCCCGACCCCGACTACTCGGCCGCGTACGTGGTGCTGCGTACCGACGCACCCGACGACCACGAGGGACACGGCTTCGCCTTCACCATCGGTCGCGGCAACGAGGTGCAGGAGGCGGCGATCGCCGCGCTGCGCCCGTACCTGGTCGGCCGGCCGGTCAAGGACGTGCTGGACGACCTCGGCGGACTCTGGCGCGAGCTGGTGCACGACTCGCAACTGCGCTGGCTCGGCCCGGAGAAGGGCGTCATGCACATGGCGATCTCCGCCGTGGTCAACGCCCTCTGGGACCTCAAGGCCAAGCGCGCCGGCATGCCGCTGTGGCAACTGCTCGCCTCGATGACCCCCGAGGACCTGGTCGCGCTGGTCGACTTCCGCTACCTGACCGACGCGCTGACCCCGGACGAGGCGCTGGCGATCCTGCGCGCCGGTGCGCAGGGGCGCGACGAACGGGTCGCCCGGCTGCTCGCCGAGGGCTACCCCGCGTACACCACCTCGCCCGGCTGGCTCGGGTACGACGACGACAAGCTGCGACGGCTCTGCCGGGAGGCGATCGACGCCGGGTTCACCCAGATCAAGCTCAAGGTCGGCGCCGACCTGGCCGACGACATCCGGCGGATGCGGATCGCCCGGGAGACCTGCGGGCCGGACATCCGGATCGCGATTGACGCCAACCAGCGCTGGGACGTGGACGCGGCGGTCACCTGGGTGCAGGCGCTCGCCGAGTACTCGCCCTGGTGGGTGGAGGAGCCGACCAGCCCCGACGACGTACTCGGCCACGCGGCGATCGCCCGGCGGATCGCGCCGATCCCGGTCGCCACCGGCGAACACGTACAGAACCGGGTGATGTTCAAGCAGTTGCTCCAGCTCGACGCGGTCGCCTTCGTCCAGCTCGACGCGGCCCGGGTCGCCGGGGTCAACGAGAACATCGCGATCCTGTTGCTCGCCGCCAAGTTCGGCGTCCCGGTCTGCCCGCACGCGGGCGGCGTGGGCCTCTGCGAGCTGGTACAACATCTGTCGATGTTCGACTACGTCGCGGTGACGGGAACGATGGAGAACCGGATCATCGAGTACGTCGACCACCTGCACGAACACTTCGTCGACCCGGTACGCATCCGTAACGGCCGCTACCAGGCGCCCACCACCGCCGGCTTCAGCTCCACCATGCACCCCCGCAGCCTCGCCGACCACGTCTACCCCGACGGCCCGGTCTGGAAGGTGGACCCGTCATGAGCGACATCGCCCGGGTCAGCACTGAGTTCGACGGTCTGGTCGCCGTGGTCACCGGCGGCGCCTCCGGGATCGGGCTGGCCACCGCCCGGTTCCTCGCCGCCCGGGGAGCGCGGGTGGCCTGCCTCGACCTCGACCACAGGGCCGTGCCCGAGCCGCTGTTCGGCGTACCGGCCGACGTCCGCGACGACAACTCGGTCCGGGCGGCGATCGACCGGGTGGTCGAGCGGCTCGGCGGGCTCGACATCCTGGTCAACAACGCCGGCATCGGCGCGGTCGGCACGGTGGAGAGCAACCCGGACGACGAGTGGCACCGGGTGTACGACGTCAACGTGGTGGGCCTGGTCCGGGTGAGCCGGGCCGCCCTGCCCCGGCTGCGCGAGTCCCGCCACGCGGTCATCGTCAACACCTGCTCGATCGCCGCGCACGCCGGGCTGCCCAACCGGGCGCTCTACAGCGCGACCAAGGGCGCGGTGCAGGCGTTGACCGCGGCGATGGCGGCCGACCACGTACGCGAGGGGATTCGGGTCTGCTGCGTCAACCCCGGCACCGTGGACACTCCCTGGGTACGCCGCCTGCTCGCCACCGCCGCCGACCCGGACGCCGAACTCGCCGCCCTGCAGGCCCGTCAACCCACCGGCCGCCTGGTCAGTGCGGACGAGGTCGCCGCGGCCATCGCCTACCTGGCCAGTCCGCTGGCCGGCGCGACCACCGGAACCGTGCTCGCCGTCGACGGCGGCATGCACGGGCTCCGGTTGCCAGCACCACCGAAGTAGTCACGCACGCACCCGAAGAAGAAGTACCCCAGCGATACCTGTCACCACGGTAAGCAACCTGTCACACGGTAAGACCAGCGCATCCCCACCCAGCGTTTCCGTCCCGACAGTGAGGATCACCATGGAACTGACCAGGCGCGCCGCGGTCACCGCGGCGCTGGTCGTCACCTTTGCCCTGACCGCCACCGGCTGCGGCGACTCCGCGGACACCTCCGCCGGCGGTTCGGGCGGCGACAAGCCGCCGATCGCCGTCGACCTGCCCCGCGCGGACTCGGACTTCTGGAACTCGTACGCGAAGTACATTCCCCAGTACGCGTCCGAAGAGGGCATCAACCTGATGGACACGACCAACTCGCAGAACGACATCGCGAAGCTGGTCGCCAACGCCCAGGCACTGACCAGCCAGGGTGCCAAGGCCATCGTGATGGCGCCGCAGGACACCGGTGCGATCGCCACCACCCTGGCTCAACTCGAACAGAAGAAGATCCCGGTGGTGTCGGTCGACACCCGCCCCGACAAGGGCAAGGTCTTCATGGTCGTGCGCGCCGACAACCGGGCGTACGGGCAGAAGGCGTGCGAGTTCCTCGGCGAGAAGCTCGGCGGCAACGGCAAGGTGATCGAGTTCCAGGGCTCGCTCTCCTCGGTCAACGGCCGGGACCGCTCCGAGGCGTTCGCCGAGTGCATGAAGACCAAGTTCCCGAACATCACCATCTTCGCCGAGCCGACCGAGTGGGAGGGCGCCAAGGCGTCCGCCGCCCTGCAGACCCGGCTCGCCCAGCACCCCGACATCAAGGGTGTCTACATGCAGGCCGGCGGTGTGTTCCTCGCCCCGACCCTGCAACTGCTCCGGTCGAAGAACCTGCTGGTGCCGCCGACCGACCCCAAGCACATCTTCATCGTCTCCAACGACGGCATCCCGCAGGAGTTCGAGGCGATCCGCAAGGGTGAGATCGACGCGACCGTCTCCCAGCCGGCCGACCTGTACGCCAAGTACGCGCTCTTCTACGCCAAGGCCGCGGTCGAGGGTAAGACCTTCACCCCCGGCCCGACCGACCACGGCAGCACCATCGTCGACGTCGGCAACGGCCAGCTCGAGGACCAACTCCCGGCGCCGCTGGTCACCGCGGCCAACGTCGACGACGCCGGGTTGTGGGGCAACCAGGTCAAGAAGTGATGTCTTCACCCGACAACCCGAACAGTGTCGCCGTGCCCGGGGCCACCGCCCCGGGCACGGGCGCGGCACCCGGCGTGGCCGTCGAGGCGGTGGGCGTCACCAAGCGGTTCGGCGCCACCACGGCGCTGGCCGACGCCGGTATCTCGATCACCACGGGCGAGACGCATGCCCTGGTCGGACGCAACGGCGCCGGCAAGTCCACCCTGGTCTCGATCCTGACGGGCCTGCAACGGCCGGACAGCGGCGAGGTCCGGTTCGGTGGCGAGGCGGCACCGCCGCTGGCCGACCGGAACGCCTGGCGGCGCCGGGTCGCCTGCGTGTACCAGAAGTCGACCATCATCCCGACGCTCAGCGTGGCGGAGAACCTCTTCCTCAACCGGCAGACCGAACGTGGCCCGATCGCCTGGCGGCAGTTGCGTCGCCGGGCCGGTGACCTGCTGGACGAGTTCGGCCTGGCGGTCGATCCGGGTCGGCTCGCCGGTGACCTGAACGTCGAGCAGCGGCAACTGGTGGAGATCGCCCGCGCGCTCTCCACCGGTGCCCGGTTCATCATCCTGGACGAGCCGACCGCGCAGCTCGACGGTGTTGCCATCGAGCGGCTCTTCGACCGGCTGCGCAGCCTGTCCGCGGCCGGGGTGACCCTGCTGTTCATCTCGCACCACCTCCAGGAGGTGTACGAGGTCTGCGACACGGTGACCGTGCTGCGCGACGCCCGGTGGGTGCTCACCCGCCCGGTCGCCGAGCTGGGCCGGGAGGCGCTGGTCGAGGCGATGACCGGGGAGGCGGTCGGCCTGGTGTCCGGCACCGTCCGGCCACCGCTGCCGGCGGACACGCCGGTCAGTCTCCGGGTCGACGGGCTGCGTCTGGGCGACGTCTACCGGGACATCGACCTCGAGGTGCGTTCCGGGGAGCTGGTCGGTGTGACCGGCTCCGGCAGCAGCGGCAAGGTCTCGCTGGCCGAGACCATCAGCGGCCTGCGCCGGGCCGACACCGGCACGGTGGTGGTCGGCGACCGGGTCGTACCGCCGGGCAGCGTCCCGGCGGCGCTGGCCGCCGGGATCGGCACGGTCCCCCAGGACCGGCACCGCGAGGGGCTGATCCCGTTGCTCAGCATCGCGGAGAACGCCACCCTGCCGATCAACGGCAGCTTCGGACCGGCCGGGGTGATCATCCCGAAACGCCGCGACGCCGCCGCCGGTCGCATGATCGAGCGGTACGACATCAAGGCGCCCGGCCCGGACGCACCGGTGAACAGCCTCTCCGGCGGCAACGCCCAGAAGGTGGTGCTGGCCCGGGCACTCTCCACCGATCCCCGGGTGCTGGTGCTGATCAACCCGACCGCAGGGGTGGATGTGCGGTCCAAGGAATCACTGCTCGGTGCCGTACGCGACGCGGCCGCCTCCGGCACCGCGGTGCTGATGGTCTCGGACGAACTCGACGACCTGCGTACGTGTGACCGGGTCCTGGTGATGTTCCACGGGCGGGTGACGCGGGAGCTGGCACCCGGTTGGGCGGACGCCGACGTCGTGGCCGCCGTGGAGGGAGTGGCCGCGGAACAGCCGGCGGCCCCGGAAGGAGCACAACAATGACCGGTACCACCACCGCCACCGTGGCGCCCCCCGCGGTGGCCACCGGACGCGGGCTGCGCCTGGCCCGCCTGCGCGACCTCGCGCTGGTGCCCGCGATCCTGGTGCTGATCCTGGTCGGCGCGCTGGTCGACCCGGTGTTCCTGAGCACCGCGAACATCATCAACGTGTTGCAGCAGCAGACGGAGCTGTCCCTGCTGGTGCTGGCCGAGGCGATCATCCTGATCGGCGGGAAGTTCGACCTGTCGCTGGAGTCGACCGTCGGGTTGGCGCCCGCGCTCGCCGTCGCGCTGGTGATCCCGGCCGCCAGCAACGGCCTCGGTACGGACTGGCCGACCACCTTCGCCATCCCGATCTGCCTGCTCATCGGGTTGCTGGTCGGCGCGTTCAACGGGATGTTGATCCTGCGGCTCGGGTTGTCCGCGTTCATCGTGACGCTGGGCATGCTGATCGTGCTGCGGGGTCTGCAGATCGGCATCACCGGTGGTCAGAACCTGTTCGAGCTGCCGCCGTCGGTGCTCTACCTGGGCAACGCGCTGTGGTTGGGGCTGCCCGCCTCGATCTGGCTCTGCGGGGTGCTGTTCGCGGTCGGCATTGTCGTACTCGGATTCTTCCGGTCGGGCCGGTCGATCTACGCCATCGGTGGCAACGCCGACGCGGCCCGGGCCGCCGGTATCCGTACCAACCGGGTGGTGTTCATCGTGTTCATGGTGGCCGGTGTGCTGGCCGCGCTGGCCGGGCTGCTGATGACCGGTCGGCTCGGTTCGGTAGCCGCCGCCCAGGGCGAGGGCATGATCTTCACCGTGTTCGCCGCGGCGGTGATCGGCGGGGTGAGCATGGACGGTGGCAAGGGCACCCTGTTCGGCGCGCTCTGCGGTGTGATCGTGCTCGGTCTGATCAACAACATCCTGACCCTGGCCGGGGTCTCCGCACAGTGGATCCAGGCCATCTACGGCCTGATCATCCTGGTCGCGCTGCTGCTGGCCCGGTTGACCACCGGCAAGGCGCAGGACTGACGCTCCGGCGGTCGCGGGTTTCGTCACTTTCCCCCGGAACCCGCGACCGCCGGACCGACCGTGTCGAGGCCGGCGCTTCCGCGTACGCGCGGCACCGGTCCCAGCCAACGCCCGCCGATCAGGGACAGGACCAGGATCGCGGTGGCCGCCAGCGTGATGGCCGCGCCCGCCGCCACGTCGTACGCGCTCGAGACGAGCAGTCCGACGACCCCGCTGACCGCGCCGAACACCATCGCCAACGCGGTGATGACGCCGATCCGGTCGGACCAGGCCCGGCCCGCCGCCGCCGGTGCGACCACCAGGGCCAGGGTCAGGATGGTGCCGACCACCGGCACCACCGCCACGATCACCAGCTCGATCAGCACCAGCAGCACCAGGTCGACCAGTCCGGGGCGGTAGCCGGCCGCACGGGCGCCGACCCGGTCGAAGCCGACGAACAGCAGTTGCCGGGCACCGACGGTCAGCACCAGCGCGACCACCCCCAGCACGGCCGCGATCATCAGCAGGTCACCGGTGGACACGGTGAGGATCGAACCGACCAGGAACGACGACAGGTCCCGGCTGAATCCGTTCTGGGTGGCGACCAGGCCGATCCCGAGCGCGAAACCACCGGCGAGGATCACGCCCGTCGCCGCGGCGGCGTCCTGCCCCCGGGCCCGGCTCAACGCGGCCACCCCGACGGCGACCACCAGGCCGGCGACCGCGCCGCCGAGGTAGATGTTCAGCCCGATGATGCTGGCCGCGACCACACCGGGAAACGTCGCGTGGCTCATCGCCATGGTGAAGAAGGAGAGCCGGCGCAGCACCACCTGCACCCCGATCAGACCGGCCAGCAGGCCGACCAGCACCGCCGCCACCATCGCCCGGTGGAAGACGTCGTCCCACCAGCTCATCGGTGCACCAGCCCGGTCGGTCCCGGCACGGGGGCCGACGTACCCCGGAGGGTTGTCGCCCGTCGGCGGGCCCGGCGGGCCCGCAGCACGCCGACCGGCAGGGCCAGCAGGTACGCCGCGACCAGCGCCAGCACGACCGCGGAGGCCGAGGTGAGTCGCAGGCCGTGGTCGACCGACGCGGTCCAGCTCGCCAGCAGTCCCAGGTAACCCGCCCCGAGGGTGATCCCGACCCCGAGCACCGCCATGGCGAGCAACCGGTCGGTGAGCAGCCGCGCGGTCGCGGCCGGCACCAGCAGCAGGGCGACCACCAGTACGGTGCCCACGGCGCGGACCGCGGCGACCACGACCAGGGCGACGATCACGTTCAACCAGGTGTCGAGCCAACCGATCCGGTAGCCGGCCGCGGCGGCGCCGACCGGGTCGAAGGCGCGGAAGATCAGCACTCGGGCGCTGACCGCGAGCAGAACCAGCACCACGACCGCCAGCACCCCGGTCTGTACGAGCTGCTCACGGCTGACCGTGAGCACCCGCCCGAACAGGAACGAGGTCAGGTCGGCGGTGTACGACGAGCGCCGGGAGACCAGGATGACCCCGACGGAGAACATCGCGGTGAGCATGACCGCGATCGCCGCGTCCTCGCTGAGCCGACCGTGGCGGGTCAGCAGGCTCAGCGCGATCGCGGTGACCAGGCCGGCGACGAGCGCCCCGCCGAAGATGCCCTCCACCCCGCCGGCCAGGTAACCGATCACCACGCCGGGGAAGACGGTGTGGGTGAGCGCGTCCGCGACGAAGGAGAGCCGGCGGACGAAGATGAACACGCTCACCGGCCCGCACATCAGTGCCAGCAGGGCGAGTTCCGTCAGCGCGCGGGCCATGAACGGTGCGGCGAACGGGTCGACCAGCAGGCCCGGCATCACGGCTCGACCAGCATCGTCGCGCCGCCGTCCAGCTCGACCGCGTGGTTGCCGTACGTCCGGCGCAGCAGCGCCGGGGAGAGGGTCTCGCCGACCGGTCCGAAGCCGTACTGGCGCCCGTTGAGCAGGCACACCGTGTCGCAGGCGTCCCGGGCGATGCCCAGGTCGTGGGTGCTGACCACCAGCGCGGTCCCGGCTGCCCGGAGCTGCGCCATCACCCGCAGGATCTCCTCCTGGCTCGGCGCGTCGAGGCCGTTGAACGGTTCGTCCAGCAGCAGCAGGCGGGGCTGCGCCGCGATCGCCCGGGCGAGCAGCACCCGTTGCCGCTGCCCGCCGGAGAGCAGCCCGAACCGGGTACGGGCCCGGTCGGCCAGCCCGACCCGGTCCAGTGCCTCGGCGGCGAGCCGCCGGTCGGCCCGACCGGGTGGCCGCAGCCATCCGGTGTGCCGGTAGCGGCCCATCAGGACGACCTGGCCGGCGGAGACCGGGAAGTCGGCGTCCAGGCTGTCGATCTGGGGCACGTACGCGGCCCGACCGCGCGAGCGCGCGGATGGCTCGCCGAGGATGGTCAGTGAACCGTGGAGCACCTGGGCGAGGCCGAGGACCGCCTTGATCAGGGTGGATTTCCCGGCGCCGTTCGGGCCGACCAGGGCCAGTGCCTCGCCCGGCGATACCGCCAGGTGCACACCGGTGAGCACGGTACGGCCGGCGTAGCCGACGCTGGCCTGGGAGAACCGCAGGGCAACGTCGGCCGCCGGTACGCCGTGCGGCGACTCAGCCACCAAGGGCCTTCACGATCGTGTCGGTGTTGTGCTCCTCCGCGCCGATGTAGGTGCCCTGCGGCGTGCCCTCGGTGCCGAGGCTGTCCCCGTACAGCGCGTCCTCACCGCCGACCACCTTGACGCCGGCCTGTTGGGCGATCGCCTCGGCGCTCTTCGGCGGCAGCGAACTCTCGCTGAAGATCGCCTTGGTGCCGGTGGCCTTGATCTTGGCGACCAGGTCGGTGAGTTGGGATGCGGAGAGTTCCGCGCTGGTGTCCATGCTCGGGATCACCGAGCCGACGAATTCCAGCCGGTATCGGTCGATGTAATACCCGAACGCGTCGTGGTTGGTCACCAGCTTGCGTTGGTCGGCCGGGAGTGCGTCGAACTTCTTCGTGTTCTCGGCGTCGAGTGCGTCGAGCTTCGCCGCGTATTCCTGGTAGTTCTTCCGGTACGTGTCCGCCCGGCCGGAATCGGCGGCGACAAACGCCTTCTCGATGTTCTCCGCCATGATTTTGGCGTTCAGCGGGTTGTGCCAGATGTGCGGATCGCCCTCGGCCATTTCCTCGTCGTCGGGATCGCCCTTGCGCAGGGTGACCCCCTGGCTGGTGTCCACGACGGTGCCGTCGAACCCGGCCGCGTCGATTGTCCGGTCCAGCCACTTCTCCATTCCGACACCGTTCTTGACCACGACCGAAGCGGTGCCGATGGCCTGGATGTCGGCGGGGGTGGGCTCGTACTCGTGCGGGTCGACGTTCGGTTTGATGAGCTGGGTGACCTGCACCCCGTCGCCGCCGACATTGCGCACGAAGTCGGCCACCTCCGGCGTGGTCGCCACGACCGACAACTTCTGCCCGTCGGCCGGGGACGCGGACGTACCGTCGTCGTTTCCGGACCCGCAGGCGGCGACGACGGATACCGTCGTGACCGCGATCACCGCCCGGATCGCCCAGGATGCTGACGCTCTCAACAATGCCTCCTCCGTCATCTCAACGACGGAGACGCTAGTGGTTTTCATTTTCATCGTCTAATGGAGTCATTAGCACCCGAGCATGCGACGGGCAGACAGAACGCCGCCGCGAGGAACAGGTCCTCGCGGCGGCATGAGCTCCGGTCCAGCGGCGACCGGCCCCCGGATCAGGCCGGGGTCGTCGCCGACGGCCGCTGCTCGGTGGCCTCCGACTCCAGTTGCTCCGCGTCCCGGTTGGCCCGGTACTGCTTGATCGAGTACGCCAACGCCAGCGCCCAGACCAGGTAGATGACGGCGTAGAAGGTGTAACGCGTGGCGTCCGAGGCGTCGATCCAGTCGCTGCGCAGCAGCGAGCGGGCGTTGGTCAGGATGATGACGCCGCCGACCGCGGAGCCGAGGATTCGCGGCGGGATGTGCCGGACCAGCCAGGCCGCGATCGGTGCGGCGATCACGCCACCGATCAGCAGCGCGGCCACCCATCCGAAGTCGATGTTCTCGCTGCCGATCCCGACCAGGAAACCGAGGCTCGCCGCGATCGCGACCAGGAACTCGCTGGTGTCGATCGACCCGATTACCTTGCGCGGTTCCATCCGGCCGCTGGCCAGGATGGCGGGAGTGCCGACCGGACCCCAGCCACCGCCGCCGGTGGCGTCGACGAATCCGGCGACCACACCCAGCGGCCCGAGGAACCGCTTGCGCAGCGGCTGGCCGAGCCGGTCGCGGGGGATGCCGAAGGCAGTGAAGCGAACCAGGATGTAGATGCCGAGCGCGAGCAGGATGAGCGCCATCACCGGCGCGGCGACCTCGGTGGACAGACCGGACAGGAAGGTCGCCCCGGCGAACGCCCCGATCGCGCCGGGGATACCGATCTTCGCGACGACCTTCCAGTCGACGTTGCCGAACTTCCAGTGCGAGGCGCCCGACGCGAGCGTGGTGCCGATCTCGGCCAGGTGGACGGTGGCGGAGGCGGCGGCCGGGTTGGTGCCGATCGCCAGGAGCAGGGTGGTGGAGGTGACGCCGTAGGCCATGCCCAGGCTGCCGTCCACGAGTTGGGCCCCGAGGCCCACCAGGGCGAGGAGGAGGAGTTTGCGCACGGTGGTTCCTTTCCCTGCGGTCAGTTGCCGGTGGCGGTGCGTGGGGGTCCGGCACTAGGAACAGGACACGGGCGAAGGTGTTCCCTACTTAATTGATAGGGATTGTGCGCGACGATGTTCCTCAGGTCAATAGCGGTCGATCGGATGATCGGGCTGTTCCCCGTCGCTCGCCGTGCACCGGCGACGGGCCCGCCGACGTCCGTCGGCAGCCGCCGGGCCGAGGCACGTTCCTCCGACCCGGGTACGGACACACCGCACCGATCCCCGGGTACGGGCGCCACGGCGCGGCCGTACGCGTACCCGGGGATCGGGCTCGTGATGTGGGGGAGCGGACGGTTACCCGGCGGCCGGTGGTGCGGGGGTCAGGTTCTGCAACCGGACCTGGCCACGCGCGACCAGCCGGTCCCCGGCGTCGGTGATGTTGACCTGCCACAACTGCTGACTGCGCCCCTGGTGCACCGGGGTCGCGACCGCCGTCAGTTCACCCTCGCGCACCGCCCGCAGGAAGTCCGTCTGGTTCGACACCCCGACCACCTGGCCCCGGTCGCCCCACCAGATCGCGCCGCCGATGCTGCCGGCGGTCTCGACCACCGAGCTGTAGACGCCGCCGTGCTGGATCCCGTACGGCTGGTGCAGATCCGGCCGGCAGTCCCAGGTGATCACCACGCGCTCCGGCGTCGCCTCGTCGAGCCGCAGGCCGAGCAGGCCGGCGAAGCCACCGGTCAGTTCAGAAAAGTCCACGACTGCTCCTCCTCGACCGGCCCCACGGGCATCGGGGGTGATCATCCGCCGGACACCCTACCGGTCGGGATAACCGGGTGGGGCCCACCAGGCCCGATGGGGGAGAATCCCTACCGTGACCGATAGCAGCACCGTGACCGAGAGCAGCGCCTCGCCCACCGGCTCGACCGGGTCGGGACCGCTGATGGACGACCTGCAATGGCGGGGCCTGATCCAGGACTCCACCGGCCTGGACGAACTGCGGGCGCAGTTCGGCAACGGGCCGGTGACGTTCTATGTCGGCTTCGATCCGACCGCGCCGAGCCTGCACGTCGGCAACCTGATGCAGATCGCCACCGCGCGCCGCCTGCAACTGGCCGGAAACCGCCCATTGCTCCTGGTGGGGGGCGCGACCGGGCAGATCGGTGACCCCAAGGAGAGCGCGGAACGGACGCTGAACCCGCCCGAGGTGGTGGCCAGCTGGGTGGGGCGGATCCGGGACCAGCTCTCCCCGTTCGTCAGCTACACCGGCGACAACGCCGCCCAACTCGTCAACAACCTCGACTGGACCGGCGTCATGTCGGTGGTCGAGTTCCTGCGGGACGTCGGCAAGCACTTCCCGGTCAACAAGATGCTGGCCCGGGAGGTGGTACGGGCCCGGCTGGAGAGCGGGATCAGCTACACCGAGTTCAGCTACCAGCTCCTCCAGTCGCACGACTACTACGAACTGCACACCCGGTACGGCTGCCAGCTCCAGTTCGGCGGCTCGGACCAGTGGGGCAACATCACCGCAGGGGTCGACTACATCCGTCGACGCGGAGCGGGGCCCGTACATGCCTTCGTGACCCCGCTGGTCACCAAGGCCGACGGCACCAAGTTCGGCAAGAGCGAGGGTGGCGCCATCTGGCTCGACCCGACCATGACCAGCCCGTACGCCTTCTACCAGTTCTGGATCAACGCGGCCGACCAGGACGTCGGCCGCTACCTGCGCTACTTCAGCTTCCGCTCGCACGCCGAGATCGAGGAGTTGGAGCGGGCGACGGTGGAACGGCCACAGGCCCGGCTTGCTCAGCGGGCGCTGGCCGAGGAGCTGACCACCCTGGTGCACGGGGAGGAGGAGACCCGGCAGGCGGTCGCGGCGAGCCAGGCCCTGTTCGGCCGGGGCTCGCTGGACGAACTCGCCCCGCAGACGTTGCGGGCCGCCCTCACCGAAGCCGGACTCGTACGCCTCGCCGAGCTGCCGTCCGTTGCCGTCCTGCTCAAGGAGGCCGGTCTGGTGAGCAGCCTGAACGAGGCCCGACGGGCGATCAGCGAGGGCGGTGCGTACGTCAACAACGAGCGGGTGTCGGATGTGGACGCCGAGGTGGGGCCGCAGTCCCTGCTGCACGGGCGGTACCTCGTACTGCGCCGGGGCAAGCGCACCTTCGCCGGCGTCGAGCTGGCCGTTTAGTCGCGTCTGCCGATGTGACGGGGAACGCGCCCGGCGGATTTGACGATCAATCCGCCGGGCGCGTAACTTTCTGTCTGCCCGCAGGGGAACGGACAGAAACGGTGTGAACAACACCGGAAGGCCGGAACTGCGGGACAACCTCCAGGCTCTCGGGCGGGCAACCGCCGGGTACGAGGCTGGCGGGCGGAGCGGCACGGACGATCTGCAGGTCGGGTCGATTTGGCGTCGCGAGACCGACCGGGTATGGTTGCAGGTCGGCAGGGAACCGGACGACATGCGGGTGAGACCGCAGACAGGACGGCCTGCAAATCCTTCTGGAACTTCTACGGCGGGTCACCCGCTGTGACTTTCTGTGGGAACGAGTTAGACAAACCGGGAAATTCCGGTTTGACTCGGCGGAAACGACCGGGTAGCGTAGTAAAAGCGCCGGGCGGGAACGCCGGGTGTTGAAGTGGGAGTTAAAAAGCCCCGGGTTGTGGGCCCCTTGATTGGGGTTGGCGGTTCGGTGTGTGTTTGTTCTTTGAGAACTCAACAGGGTGCTTGATAAGCCAGTGCCAATTATGATTTAACCCCGGCCGGCTTGCTCACGTTTCTTCGGGGATTGTGGGTTGGTTTGGTTGGATTCCTTTGGCAACTTTTTGTTGCCGGGACATTTTTTCCACAAGAGTTTTTGTTGGAGAGTTTGATCCTGGCTCAGGACGAACGCTGGCGGCGTGCTTAACACATGCAA